>CAZINM010000012.1:0-20443 GCA_964540605.1 uncultured Candidatus Saccharibacteria bacterium | reverse complement strand
AATGCAAAAGTATTTTGTGGCGAAGGTTATAGAAATGTCTTAAATCTATTCCCTGATAGATCTATAGATTCGATATATATACTTTTTCCAGACCCTTGGCATAAAAAAAAGCATCATAAACGAAGGCCATTAACAAAAGATTGGTTAGTAAAAGTGTCGAAGAAGATCAAACGAGGGGGTTTTATTTATTTCGCATCTGATTGGCTTGATTACTATAAATTTGTGATCCATCAATTCGAGGAAGCGAATGATAAAAAACAGCTTTATAAAATAGAAACTGGACAATACATTCCTTCAGAACAAGGACTTCCTAAAACACACTATTACAAAAAATGGCTAGAGATCGGCAGAGAATTTAATTATATAAAGGCCATAATTGTATAGTTGGTAGATTAGATTTTACTTTTTCGGAATTTCTAAATCATCAGCGATCTCTAAAAATATATCTACCCAAACAGGAACAGCAGTAGTAGCAGCATAAGGATCTAATCCTGGCTCCTCAAGTCTTACGATCATGATCATTTTTGGATCTTCAACAGGTGCAAAACCTATAAATATTGCATTAGTTTTATCTTCATAATATCCAGCCTCATGCTCTTTAGGTATTTGTGCTGTACCTGTTTTGCCTGCAATATCATACTCGGTTAAAAATTTATTAAATATCCAACTCGCATCACCCTTACGAACAACTGATCTCATCATGTTAGCAACAGAATCAGCAGTTTCTTCAGAAATTGGGGTTGCCATGACTCTTGGAGAATATGTGATAGTTTCTGAGTCATCAGTTACCTCCTCTACAATATATGGTTTCATCCTTTTACCGTTATTTGCAATCGTGCTAATTGCAGATATCATCTGAAGTGATGTGACTGGAACGGATTGTCCAAAAGCAGTTGTCATTAAGTCTAGTTCAATATACTTATCTTGAGGTTTAAGATAGCTATTCGCTTCATCTTGTAAACCGATCCCTACAAAATTACCAATACCAAATTCTTGCATTAATGGATAATATTTACTCAAACCTATTTGTTGTGCAGTCTGTGCAATACAAGGATTATTTGAATATTGTAAAAATTGCTCTGGCGTTATATTGCCATCTGGAAGTTTATCCCAAGTATATATTATCGCTTCATCACTTCTTCCTTCATAAACCTTAACATAACCAGTAGCATCGTTACATACAGTATCCTCTTCTATTGTGTCTGTTTCTAAACCTATTGCTACAGTAATAGGTTTAAATACTGATCCAGGCTCATAAACATCACCAACAGCTTTATTTTTGAAGATCCATGAGTCCTGTATCCTCCAATATTCGTTAGGGTTGTAATCTGGGTAATTTGCCATTGATAAAATTGCTCCAGTTTTAGGGTCCATTAGTATTACCGAACCACTTTTAGCTTGGTGCTCATTTACACCTTTTTCGATCAGGTCTTCTATTTTTGATTGTAAAGATGGAATAATTGTTAGCTTTATATCCTTTCCTTCTCTTGGGAGAACAGGTTCATATTCTGAAGTTAAAATAACATTTCCGAAGGCATCTTTCTCCTCATAAGTGAAACCTTCTGTTCCTGTTAAATCTCCAAAATAAAATCCTTCTATTCCATATAATCCAATATCTTCACCCTCATTTGTCCTACCCATGAATCCGAGTATATGAGAGGCTAAACTACCGTTTGGATATATTCTTTTTTCACTTTTTTCAAAATATAGACCAAAACCTGGAGCTTTATTTTCAAAAATTTGTATCTCCTCCAGAGCTTTTTTAGTGTCCGTATCAGAATTATATTTTAATGGTACGAATCTGAAATCTTCTGTTAGTAGGGAATTAATATCTTCTTTTGGTACTTCTAAAATACTTGATACAGTAGCTACATATTTATCTTTCTCATTGAAAAATGTATCTCTTTCTTCTTTTATACTACTTAATGAAGCGTAAATATCCCATGATGGCTGGTCAGTTGCAAGAATTGTAGAATCTGCAGCATAAATTATTCCTCGTGAAGATGGATGTCGTTGACTTTCAAGGTATTGTGCTTGAGCGAGAGCTGTAAATCTATCTTTTTCAAATATTTGCCATCTAGCCATTTGAAGAATTACTCCAACAGAAAGAATAATTAAGAAAGTGAAAATTAACGAAGAATTTAATGAGTAAATTCTATCGCCCGTATTCTTCTTTGATTGATTTGTTCTTGTGATCGTTTTTATTGGCCTCATTTTGACCTAGCGCTCAGCATGCAAAGATTTATCTGTTACAAAAATAGATTTGTAACTAGAATCCTCTTTGATCTCAAATTGCACTTTAGAATATGCTTTTATTATTGTAAGTGAACTATCTTTTGCGATCTCTTGTTCAAGAGACCTGTTATCTTCAAGAAGGAGATTCTTCTCGGTGTTCATAGCCTGAAGTTCGTGACCTAACGGGCTTAATATTGCATTTGTAAGAAGCTGGCTACTTAAAAATAATATAAAGGAGATCATAAATAATACCTGTGATATTAATTTGAAATTTACTGATATCCCACCTTGCTCATTCTTTCTGCAAAGTATCTGTTTTATTTTCCTTTTGTTAATAAGCATGTCTTTATTACTTAATTATCAAATTTTTAAGGACTTGAGTGGGTAAGTTGATTGGGAAGGTAACATCAACTTACTCACTTAAATCCCCAAATAATATTTATATTTTTTCAAGAACACTCATCTTGGCACTATGCGATCTCTTATTTTCTTCGATCTCTTTTTCAGAAGGTTTTTGAGCCCTGAGTATAACTAAGCCTTTCTTCTTATTTTCTAAATCTTTAAAAATATCTTTTACAATACGATCTTCTAAAGATTGAAATGTAATAACAACAAGTCGTCCACCCGGTTTTAAAAGTTCAAAAGCTTTTAAAAGAGCAGATCTTAATGAATCCAACTCATCATTCACAACAATACGAAGAGCTTGAAAGATCCGTCTGTATGCTTTTTCTTTCGAAAGTGTTACCGGCACTTCTCTATCTATTACATCAGTCAGATCTCTCACGCTCTCGATTTTTTTATTAGCTTTCTTAATGGCTGAAGCGATCCTTCTTCCTGCTCTTTCTTCGCCATATTGAATGAAAAGTTGTGTGAGCTGTTTTTCGTTTAGTGCATTTATAAGATCGGAAGCTTTTACTCCTAATCTACTATCCATTCTCATATCTAGTGGATCATCTAAGTTTTTATAACTGAATCCCCTACCCTTGATATCAAGATGTCTTGATGACAAACCTAGATCAAGGATTATCCCATCAATAGACTGAGGAGAATGGTATTTATCCATATTGGAAAAATTATCGTTGATCATTGTCCAGCTTTTTTGATCTAAAACTTCTTTAAATCTTTGCTTAACAAAATCTACAGCCTCGATATCTCTATCGTAGCTTGTCAAGCTTCCTTCTACCAAATGGCTCAATATCTCGATACTATGACCTGCTTCTCCTAATGTGCCATCTATATAGTTTCCAGATGGATCGATCTTAAGAGCTTCAATTGAATCCTTTAGCATCACAGGAATATGATATTTTTGATTATCTATTTTCATGATCTTTTACCAATTGCTGAGATATTTCATCGCTCATTTCTGAAATTTCTTTAACTTTTGATTCCCATTTATCTGATGACCACAATTCCACCCAATTAACTAATCCTACAAAAGTCACATCTTCTTTAATTTCCGCATATTCATAAAGTGAGCTTGGGATCACAAATCTTCCTTGTGCATCCAATTTGACCTCAACTGCACTTCCTATTAAGAACCTTGTTGTTTCTCGTATGTTCTTGTTTATAAAAGAGCCGTTTATAACATCTTTACCTATGTTCTCCCACATCTGTTTGTTGACTAAAATGAGAGAACCCTCATAACCTCGTGTCAAAATAAGTTCATCACCCATCTGATTGCGAAGTTTCTTAGGAATGGCAACTCTCTTTTTTTCTCCTATTCGGTTTTTGTATTCCCCGATTATCATATTTACGTAAGAATATCAAAAATCACCACGATATGCCACCATTCACCACTAATAAACTAACACCTACTATAGACGCGTGTCAAAGATAGTGAGTATCCTGTAATTGGAAATCTATAACTTGCTAATAAAATTATAGGAATTTCGTAACTTATAGTAGAAAAGAAAAATTGAAACTTTTTATATTAAAAGTAGTAACTGGAACGGATAAAAAATCTTCTTAAGAAAATTGTTAGATCTCTCCTATAGTATTATACCGAGATATACTCCGAAAAGAGATAAAATTACTGTAAATAACCAGAATCTCATTGTTACTTTTGTCTCTGACCAACCTAAGCTTTGAAAATGATGATGCAATGGTGCAATTTTAAAAACTCGTCTTTTGAAAAATCTTATACTGATAATTTGGATCATACTCGAGAGCATAATTATCCAGGTCATAGATGAGATCACCAAGTATGCAAAGATATTATCTGTTAGAAAAGCGATGAGAAATGCGGTGAATCCCAAAGGCATTGCTGAAGGTCCACCATTATAAAATCTTGCGGGATTAATATTGAAATATAGATCGACAACTAAAGATCCAATGATGATCCCAATATATGGAATTAGATCATAATTACCTTGAATTATTAGTAGCACTGCTAATGCAACATAAACTATCCCAAAAATGCCAACCATTAGGCCATCTAAACCATCAGTGATCTCCGCAGAATATATTGCAAATTGGCTGAGAAAACCGGTAAATAAAAGACCAAATAGATTTAGAGGGATCGATATGAACAATATTTTGTAATTAGTAAATGGGTAGACTTTAAAAGCAAAGTAGATCATTGCTGTAGATATTGCTACCGCTATAAGAAACCTAGCTAACCTTACAATGAACTTCTCTTGAAGAGTTTTTAGCTTAGGATTATTTCTGATCATATTAGTTGTTAAGACATCAAGAAATCCCCAGAAGCCAACTACTAAGAAAGAAGAGATGAAAAGATTTCTTAATGGCGATTTATCAATAAAAAGCAAAGCAACTAGTGGAACGACCAACCAAACCAAAATTCCCCCCATATTAGGAGTTCCATTTTTATCTGATACATGCATTATTTTCAAATATAGAGAGTTGTCACCACCTATTCCACTTCCCAACTTCTCTTTCTTATGGGTTGCTACTTGACCAAACTTATACAGCAAACCAATTAAAAATGGCGCAAATATAGCTGATAAGACCATCGATAAAAACATTAGATGGAATGTATTTATTATTGTACTATCCATATTTGTTATTATATTTATCTACTGAATTACTCCTCAATAATATCTGCTCCTAAAGACGAGAATACTTGAACAAATTCTGGGTATCTTCTTGAGATGATATCTGAATTAAGAATTTTAGTGGTTCCTCTTGCGGCTAATCCGACAAGAGCTAAAGCATGAGCACATTGTAAGATCGGTGGAGCTGAAACTATTGCACCTTTCCAATCTGATGGACCATATGTGATTGCTCTGCCTGGGTCGGCAAGTATTACTTTTCCTTTCATTATTACTAGATCATCAACAAATGTAAGACCTCTCTCATACATTGGATTCATTATTGTTATTGTTCCAGGTATAGATGCTGCTAAAACCAAAGCCTGGGGAAGAAGATCTACAGGAAAACCTGTTGGCCATGGTTGTGCAACAATTTTATCTATATCTCCCCTAATGTTTGGTTTGCAATAAAGCTCTTGATCTGCGGGGACTGTTATATTATCGGCATCAACTTTACATTGGAGATTAAATTTCTCAAAGAATTCTAAAACTTGTTGCATATGGTGAGGGATCGCATGTTGTATAGTAAGTTCACTTTTTGTTATTGCTGCGGCTACGATCAACCCTCCAATATCTATATGGTCTGGCAAGATCTCCCATTCGCCACCAGATAATCTCTCAACTCCATGAATAACAAGTTTGTTAGTTCCTACTCCTTCAATTTGAGCACCAAGAGAATTAAGGAAATTACATAATTCTTGTACATGAGGTTCACATGCCGCATTGTATATCACAGTTGTCCCTTTTGCTTTTACTGCAGTGGTGATAAGATTTTCAGTACCTGTTACTGATGCTTCTAATTGCCATATATGGTCATTACCTTTGATCTCTTTTGCTGAGAGTTTAAAAATATTATCAGGATCAATATTTGCACCCATTTTTACTAATCCTTGTAAAAGGGTATCAATAGGCCTTTGACCTAATTTACATCCACCTACATCGCCTAATTCGGCTTTTCCAAAACGGACTAAAAGTGGACCTAAGAACATATTGGAAGATCTTTCTAGTTTTGCTAACTCTTTATCGATTATGTATTTATCAATTGATCTTGGATCAAGTTTGATCCGTGAATCTTTTAGGTATGAAAATTTACCCCCTAATTCCTTGAAAATCTTTAAGATCGTTCTTACAGAGGAGCTTCTTGGTGCGTTCTTCAGGATCACTGGTTCATCAGCAAGTAATATTGCAGGAATTATAGCTACAATTGAATTCTTATTTGGCATTGGTTCGACAACACCGCTTAAACTCTTACCACCATTGATAATGTAATTCATATAACCTCCTGATCAATTGAATAGCATATTATATATTTAAAATGGATGAAATCAAAACGGTAAACTGTCATCCATACATAAGTCTGGGTTGTAATACTACAGATCGCATTGTTTTTGGTATTGGTTTAGGAATTAAAAAAGATTCATGATCATTTGACCAAAATCTTACATATTGTTTATTTAATCTTGCAAATTCAAATAGGTTTTGCATATTTCTATAAGTTCGTACTAATAATGAATACAAATTTTCATATGTTACCGATCTTCCGGTTTCAGAAAGATGTCGAGTAAATATTCCTGGAAACATATTAACGCTTTTACCAGAAGGAAGATGAAGATAATCTACGGAAAATAAATTAACTCCGTTTTGTTCTTTCGGTTGTTTTACAATAGATGAGGCAACCCTAGATAAGAAGTTGTAAACATCTTCTTCATCAATACTATTTAAAGACATCATACCTCCCTCTTGATTAGATCCTCTCTTGGAAAATCGATAGGCTAATATGTATGATAAAACTGTTACTCTGGCAATACCGGAGTTGATCCTTTCATTACTCATTTGTAAACCAGTTTTAAAATCTACTAAAGATATCGGCACGCCATTTCGCATAATACAAAAATCGGTTCTTGCGAAAATAGTATTCCTTTTACCATTTAAAACACCATCTTTCGTGAAATAATTACCAATACTAGTTTGAACAGCTGGTTGTAATGCAATATCCGAGAGAAACCTTGTTCTACCTAAAGCTCTCGATATGTTTGCTGTCTCACATACAACATAATATAAAATTTGATGAGCAAGAGTCATAATTAATGCGATATCACCATAAAATAAAGGGAAATTATCACCAGGGAATCTTCTAACTTTTAAATTAGGGCTATTCCATATAGCTAAAACTTCATCATAAGGTATTAGAGTACCATCAAATTCAAGTTGACCTTTGTGTGAGTGTATTCCATGTCTTGAGTGCCAATGAGTGAATATTTCAATAAGTTGGTTTATGAAAGCTTCTTCCCCTGCCTTTAAACAGAATAATTGATCATTAAAAGGGGCTTTACGATGTTTTGTTGCTGAACTTCTTAAATGTCTAGAGGATGGAATCGGTGATCTTTCTGGTACTTTAGGCTTAGCTTGGAGAAAAGCTTCCATAAGGACCTCTTTCTCTTCTTCTCTTATAGAGGGATAAATCTGGTTTATAAACCATTCCTCAGGAGTTGCATATCTTCCATCATATGCAGGAGAAATAGCTCTTATTCCTTGCCACTGAGATGCAGAATCCCTAGCTAATAACATAATTATTGCAATTTCAAATGCTTTTTCGAGTTTAATACCGTTACAAATTGAATTGCATAACCTTTTTGCTGTCTCAATATCTGGATATTCAGCTCTCGCTTGTGCGAATTCTCCAGGTGTTAATAATCTTGGTTCCTCTGAAAATGGATCAATATCTGCTCTCTCTAGTGCACTATAAATTGATTCTAATTGGGAGGGTGTTAATCTAGTTCCTTCAATAGGGATTTCAATTTCTGTTCTTTTGTCTTCTTGATATAAGCTCAGATCAAAAAGAGTCGGTTCCAATAATTTGCTTTATTAATTGATCTAGTTATAGAATGAACAAGATCTAGTTTATAATTAAAGCTAAAAAATGAAAAGATTAAATAAGGTGAATATTAAAGATCTGAACACATTTAATATTCCTTGCGTTGTAGACACTTTGTTTACTGTTAAAGATATTAATGAATTAAACGATCTGATCGAAGAAATAGATTTCAAACAGAACAATTTTTATATTTTAGGAGAAGGTAGTAACTCCTTATTTAGAAATGAGTTTGTTGGTGTTATTGTAAAAGATGAAATTAAAGGCGTTGAAGTTGTTGAAGAAGATGAAAAGCATGTCAAGGTAAAATTTGGTTCTGGTGAAATATGGAGAGATCTTGTTATTGATATGTCAAAAAAGGGATACAGTGGTATTGAAAATCTTGCTTATATCCCAGGTACAATAGGAGCTGCTTTAGTACAAAATATTGGTGCGTACGGACAAGTGGTGGAAGATGTTGTACATGAAGTAGAGACATTTGATCTCTCTGATGGATCGATAAAAACATTTACAAAAAACGATTGCGATTTTTCATACAGACACTCAATATTCAAAGATCCTGAAAGTAGAAGATATATGGTTATATCGGTTACATTGAAATTAAATAAATTTGATTCTTTTGATTTGTCTTACCATTCAAGATATGCAAATGAATCGTTAAAAGTGTGGTTAGAGAAAAATGCGAAAGAACCATACAAACCTATTGATATAGCAAATGCTGTTACTGACCTAAGAAAATACAAACTTCCATGGATCGATGAATACGGTACTTGTGGAAGCTTCTTTGTAAATCCATTCGTTAGAAAAGAGAAGTATGATGAATTAGCAAAAATAGTGCCCGATCTACAGTGTTATCCTGTTACAAAAATGGATTATTCAAAAAATAGCGTAGAAGAGATCAATGATAGTGATTTTGTTAAAATTCCTGCTGGTCGATTACTTGATGAACTTGGTTGGAAAGGTAAATGGATAGGCAATGTCGGGACTTTTGACTTACATGCATTATGCGTTGTTACTAACAAAAAGGCGAAATTTGAGGAAGTAAGGGATTTTGTAGATCAGATGAAAAAAGATGTGTTGGATAGATTTGGAGTTGAGCTTAAAGAGGAGGTTGTTCAAGTTGAATAGCCACTTTCGATAATAATCATATCTGGATCGTCTGCTTCATAAGATCTCCCCATCCGCTTGCACTCATAAAAGCAATTATCGTATTCGGATCTGAAACTGATCTTAAATAATTAATGATATTTTCATTTTTAGGAATATACTCAGCAGTTTCTTTTGTTTGATTAATTGCTTTAACAATATCTGCTCCATATATTCTATTTTCTTTCGGGGTTGATCTTTTTACTATTATTCTCGGAATTATTACTTTGTCAGCTTTATCAAAAGCACCTTTATAAAAATCTAGTTCTCTTCTATCCTCTCTTGCAGAAAGTCTCGGATTGTAAACGACAACCAGTTTCTTATCTTTGAAAGTTGATTTTAATGCATCGATACTTGCTTCAGCTTTCATTGCTGAATGAGCAAAATCATCGATTATTACAGAACCTTGACTGTTGTGACCAATTATTTGTAATCTCCTTTCAATGCCTAAAAATGTTGATATACCTTTTTGAATCTTAGATAGATCGATATCTAGTGAGTTGGTAACAGAGATCGCAGCTAAACAGTTCTCTACATTATGTCGACCAATTAAATTTGATCTGAAACTTCCTAATAACTCACTATTTTTGTATACATCAAAAGAAGTTGTCACATCAGAGATAGAGGTTATTTGTGCAGTAAGATCAGCAGATCCTTTATCATCATTAATTGCATAGGTTGTTAAAGATAAGCCTTTCTCCTTTGCATAATCAATTAATATGTCATTATTCTCTCCGTTTATAGCAATATATAGGTGCCCCTTATTTTGTATTGTTTTGTCAATAAGTTTCTTGTACGCATTAACATAAAGCTCCTCCTGAGGATATACATTAACATGGTCCCATTTCGCGGCTGAGATCAATGTGTGTTGAGGTTTGTAGTATATGAATCTCGGTTCGTGATCAAGATTGAATACAGATACAAATTCATCTCCTTCAAGACATGAAATTTTCGAATTTGTCGCCCTTACACCTGTCTCAAAGTTAATTGGTTTTCCACCGATCATGAATGATGGGTTCTTACCTGCCGTTTCTAAGATCCAGTTGATCAAACTTGTCGTCGTAGTTTTACCGTAACTACCAGCAACAACAATTGATGTTTCTCTTACGACATATTCCTGCAAAAGATATGCGTATCCTTCAATTCTTTTATTTATCGATTTCGCATGAACATATTCTATATTTTCAGCATCCTTCATTAAAGGTGCACCACCCACAATAACAAGATCGATATCATCAACTCTACTCGGATCATATCCCTCGAACCATTTAACTCCAGCGTTATTAAGTAGAGAGAGAGCTGGTTCAAAAACTCCTTCATCAGAGCCAGTAACCTCCCATCCCGAATTTCTCATCATAATTGCTAAAGGAGCTATCGCTGAGCCTGCAACTCCAATAAAATGAACTTTTTTAGACATTTTTGATTGCATTAATAAATGAGTCTTTGTCTTTTACGGATTTGAAGAGGTGTTGTTCTTGAGGATTTTTCACTAAATATTTAAGTTGATCCAGATCTTTACTCCACGAGAACCCATTGAAATATTCGATATTATTGAATTGCAATTTATATAGTGAACTCTCTGTATAGCAAGTTCCTAAATAGAAGTGATCCAACTTATTCTCGATTGCAAAGGATATTGCTTTGAGGATCATTCCCATTCCGAGATTCTTACTAAAATATTTAAGATCGTAGAAAGGATAAGAGTAATGGAATATTCCATCGGAATAAAGTGATAGACAATAACCTACAGGCGTAGATCTATCTGTTGAGTAGTATTCGATAACATGTGTCATTGAGCTTTGTGTAAAAAGTTTCCTTACTGAGCTAGGTGTTAGGATAACATCATTAAATCTCTGTTTTGAAAATTCTTTTGCCATTTTTCCAATTTCAATGTTATATTCGTATTGAGCTAATGGAACGACTTTATATTTTAGATAATCAGTTTTTCTCAATATTCGCCTATTTTCAGAATTCATTTCAAAATTTGAAAGATCTATCCTAATACTGCGTGCAAGATAAAAGAGATCTTTGTTGATTCTGGTTGGTAGGAAGCCTTTTTCGTAAATATCGCTTGTCTTATCTTCTGGCTCAACAATTCCGTACACCTGATAAGGAAAGTGATATTTCGTATAATCTGGCTGAAATTCTGAAAAAAATAGTTTCATAAATTATTCCTTATTGTTAAGTATTTCTTTCACGACCATCTGATCACTCCAAGGTATTTCTGTCTTCCCATCAATATTCATGCTCTTCTCATGTCCCTTACCTGTTATTACAACCGTATCTCCTGGACGAGCAATTTGAATGGCGTGTTTTATTGCCTCCCGTCGATCAATTATACCAATATAATCCTTTTTTTCATGCTTATCTATTTCAGCCAAACCCATTGCGATCTGTCTGTTGATATTAATAATATTTTCCCCCCTTGGATCTTCTGCCGTTAAAACAACATAATCTGCAAGTGTACCAGCGACTTTACCCATCATAGGTCTTTTATCGAAATCTCTTTTACCTGCGGTACCAAATACAACTATCACTCTACCCTCTTGATTATCTTGTTTGGCGTATTGGAGCATTTTTTCCAATCCATTTGGAGTGTGAGCAAAATCAACAATCACTTTAAAAGGTTTTTTCTGGATGATCTCCCAACGACCTTCCAATGTATGGACATTAAATAAGGCTTTTTTAATATTATCCATACTTATACCCATTCTATATGTTAACTTTATTGCTCCAAGCGCATTGTAAACATTGTATTCGCCTGGCAGGTGCATTTCGATCTTTGTAGATTTCCTACCCCCATCATAATGAACGATAAATTCAGTTTCAGTTGCAGTATCTTTATAATCTGATGCGAACATATCAGATTCATTTGTAAAACCGTAAGTGAAAGTTTCAACATTTAGAGCTTTCGCCTTTTCATAAAGAGTTTTGAAAGATTTGTCATCATGATTTATAACGACATAACCTCCTGGCTTTATCAGCTCAATCAATTTAGATTTTGCCTCTAAATATGCTTCATAGGTTTTGTGGTAATCCAAATGCTCGTGTGTAACATTGGTGAATATTCCCGATGAATATTTAATACCTCCAATTCGATATTGATCTAATCCATGAGAAGTGGTTTCTAAAACAACATATTCTAATCCCTGATCAACCATATCTTTTAAGAATTTTTGTAATAGTTTTGGACTCGGAGTGGTTACATGAAATCCTGTTGGAATTGTCTCATCACCGATTCTTGCACTAATAGTAGTGACCAAACCAACTTTGTAACCGGCATGTTTTAATATTTCGTATACGAGTGTGCAAGTTGTTGTTTTACCATCAGTTCCTGTTACACCAATTACGGTTAATTTAGAAGACGGATCTTTGTAGATCTTTACATAGAATTGAGATTCTAGATAATGTAAGAAGTTCTTGAATTTTTGTGGAGTGTTCACACTTATTTTTTCAAATAGTTTCATTATGGTTACTTTGATGTTAACTTTATCATTATATCATTACTCTATTCTATTAAAAATTTAAGGATTTCCAAAGTTTATCTGATAAAATAACAATATGTATGTAATTATAAATGATACCAAAGTTGGGTTTAAGAAATTCGGAAGTGGTGACCCAATATTAATAGTACACGGTTGGGGAGGAAGTAGTGAAAGTCTTTCTACATTAGGTCGTTTGATAAAGGATCATAGCGTTTATCTTATTGATCTACCCGGTTTTGGTATTAGTAGCGACCCACCAAAGAATTGGGGAGTGAAAGAGTATGCCGAAATAGTTAAAGATTTTATCCAAAAACTTGAATTAACAGGTTGCACATATATTGGCCACTCTTTTGGTGGTGGAATTGGTATATTGATGGCTTCAGAATATCCAGGTGTTATATCAAAATTGATCTTATTGGCTCCTGCATATCATCGGGAACCTATCGAGAGTTCTGTTTCAAAGAAAGTTAATAAAATTATTCCTTTTTACAAAAACATTAAAGGATTGTTAAAAGGGCCACGAAAATTGTATTATCGAATTTTCCATCCGATGTCTGATGCGATGAAGGATCCTCATTTAGAGAATGTCTATAGAAATATTATTAGTTCTGATCTGAGAGAATATGTAAAGAATATCGATATTCCAACTTTACTTTTGTGGGGGAAGAAAGATGTGCATACTCCAGAAACTGATTCTTTATTTCTAGTTAAAAATATAAAAAATATTGAATATCATTCATTTAGATCATATTCACATGGATTTCCGCTCAAATATCCTGAAAAGATCGTACCTTTAATTTATCAATTTGTAGAGAAATGGAAGTAATGATATTTTGCATCATTGGATTTGTTGTATTTTCATTCTTTAATTTCCCGACCTTATATCAATTTCAGATCAAGGAGTATTATTTCCCTCGAATTCGTTCAGCTATCAAAGAGAATAATGGTTTCTGGATACCTCTAAAATTTCCAGCTTTCAGCTTTAGGAACTTTATGATATTAGTTTTTGCATCAATTGTTACAGCAGGATATTTTTATTTTCTATATCTAAAATTTAATGCTTTGTCAGTATCTTTTGCTTTATTCTGGGTTCTGGGAACTATTGTGGCAAAAAGTGCAACTTTTATTGCGGTTTTATTAACTGAACCTTTAGCTAATATCAAAAGAGAACGATTGATAAATATAGCTAGACAAAAGGCAGGATCATCTAAAACTGTATTCATCGGAGTAACAGGATCTTATGGAAAAACATCA
This sequence comes from uncultured Candidatus Saccharibacteria bacterium, assembly GCA_964540605.1. GTDB lineage: Bacteria > Patescibacteriota > Dojkabacteria > SC72 > JAHDCA01 > CAZINM01. Next base: position 6,401 of record CAZINM010000012.1, on the reverse strand, counting down.
GTTAAGGAATTTTTAATACATATTTTACAAAAAAGGTTTAAAGTTGGGGGAAGTAAAAAAAATTTCAATGCAGAGGTGGGTCTAGCTATATCTGTCAATGAACTTTTGAAAGAAGACACACAGTATTTTGTGGCAGAGATGGCTGCATATAGGAAAGGTACAATACAAAAGTCAGCTTCAATTGTTAACCCAAAGATCGGATTCATAACGGGCTTAGGTAATCAGCATATTTCACTTTTTGGCTCACAACAGAATATTTATGATGCTAAAGGTGAATTGGTAGAATCAATACCTGAAGATGGTATTGTTTACATGAATATGGATTGTGAGGGATATGAATATGTAAAAAAGAAAGCGAAATGTAAGGTAGTTTCTTATTCATTAAGAAGTAAAGCTGGGGATGTGTATGGTGAGATAATTGATCCTGGTAATTTTAAATTCCAATATAATCAACATGAAGAGATATTTAATACTACTCTTATAGGTGAACATAATGTTTTGAATCTTTTAGGAGTCATTGCTTGTGCAATAGATCTAGGCATAGAAATAAAAAAGATCAAAGAGGCTATTAAAGAGTTACATCCTTTGCATCAAAGATTATCTGTCTTTAGGAACGAAGATGGCGGAGTGCTGATAGATGACAGCTACAATATCAATAGTGAAGGATTTATGAGTGCTTTGAAATATCTAGCTACATATCAAAATAGAAAGAAATTTGTTTTCACAAGGGGTATGCTTGAATTGGGAAGTTTGATCAAAGAGGAGTATGAAAAGATCTCAAAATATTGCAAAGATAATAGTATTCAAATTGTAACAACAGATAAAAGATTTTTGGGAATAACAGATGTTGTAACAATTATTGATGAGAAGAGGATAAAAGATAGTTTAGAAAGTTTTTCAGAGGATGTGATTTTACTAGAAGGAAGATTTTCACCTAGATCAATGAAATATATATATGAAAAATATAAATAGTAAAAAATTAATATATACTTCTTACTCCCCTAATACTCGAAATGAGGATCTAAGGCTTAATATTAAACTATTTTTTAAACCATTAGTTTGGAAAACAGGAGATGCTCAAAATAAGATAATTGATTATTTTAAAAAATACTATCCCGGATCAAAAGTGTATTTGTACAATTATGCTAGATCGGCACTTTATCATTTTTTCAAGAATCAAGAAATTAGTTCTGGTGATGAAGTGATATATCAGGGATTTACTTGTAGTGCAGCAGTTCTTCCAGCTTTATGGTCCGGTTTAAAACCTCGTTACTGTGATATTGATCCTACAACTTTATGTATGGATACAAATAAACTTAAAGAGCTAGTGAATGAGAATACAAAATATATTGTGTTACAGCATACATTGGGATCTTCTCCAGAAGTTGATGAAATACGAAAGATCTGTAACGAGAAAGGAATAATATTGATCGAGGATTGCACACATTTTCTACCATCCGATAATTACAACGAGATCGGTAAAGTCGGGGACATTTCAATTTTTAGCTTCGGTCGTGACAAAATTATTTCTGGCGTTGATGGTGGAGTTTTAATGATAAACGATCCAGATCTTGTTCCTGCGATAGAGAATGACTACTTGAGTTTAGATTATCCAGATGGAAAATGGCTATTGCAAAGAATGTTCTTTCCAATAATTTGGTGGTATGTAAAAAAGTATTATTTCTTAAAGATTGGTAAAGCTATCCATTTAGCAAGTATGAAATTGGGGCTATTGACAAAAGCCACATCTCCAGAAGAGAAATTAGGTGAGAGACCAGGATCCATACCAGCTAAATTACCAAACGCTTTAGCAGAGTTGGCGTGGAATCAAATCAAGGATATTAATTCTCTGCAAGAAAATAGAATTAAGATAGGAAATTTATATGATCAGCTATTAGATCGGGTAAATATAACTGAAAATATGAATTCAGATCATTATGGATTTATGACTTTAACAAAGAGAAATTATCCTGCCCTAAGATATTCACTTCTTATAAAAGATCGTGATAAAGTTTTAAAAAGTTGTTACGATCTAGGTGTAAATCTAGGTGATTGGTATTCTCAACCTATTGCACCTGTAGAAATTGATCAAGAGAGTTTCGCTTATACTAAAGGTAGCTGTCCAAATGCAGAAAAGGTTTGCAAAAGTATTATCAATTTGCCGACCCATATAAATATTTCAGAAGATGATTGTAGATTAATTGTTGAGACTTTAATAGAAGTTCAGAAAGATCTAATAGTTTAGATATACAGTATATGTATGACTTTAGGATTATAAAAACAAAAAGTGCTTGGGATGAATATGCAAATTCTTTTGTTAGGTCGACATTCATTAATTCGTGGACTTGGGGTGAATTTCAGAGATCTCTTGGAGTTACTTTTCTCCCCTACGCTATCTTTGATAGAGATTCTATTGAAGGTTTGATCCCAATTAAGCTTATAAATGCCAAAAGAGGAAGATATTTACATATCCAACATGGACCTTTAATAGAATGGGACAATAAGAAAAAAGTGTCCGAAATGATGAGCTTCTTACAAAAATTAGCTCAAGAGCAGAGAGCTTCTTTAATTCGGATGAGTCCTCTATTAGATGATAACGAGCAAAACAGATCCTTACTTAAAAGTTTAGGAATGAGACCAGCTACTGCACATGAAGTTGATGCTGAACATACACTCGTTTTAGACCTAACGATGTCAGAAAAAGAAATTCTTGATCAAATGAGGAAAAATACTAGGTACTATATTCGCAAAGCTGAGAAGATTGGTATAAAAACCGAGATAGTTTCTGACTTATCAAAGTTCGATATTTTTTGGGAGATCTTTATAGATGCAGTTAAGAGGAATAAATGGGTTGCCTATTCTAGATCATATATTGAAAACGAATTTAAAACATTTGCTCAAGAAGGAAAAGCAAAGATGTTCCTATCTAGTTATAATGGAAAATATATTTCTGCTGCTATATTCACATATTTTAATGAGCAATCTTTTTATCATCACAGTGGATCTTTGACACAATTCAGAGATATTCCCTCAACATATGCATTACAATGGGAAGCGATCAAGTATGCAAAAAATAATGGCTGTAGAGAACACAATTTTTGGGGTGTTGTAGGAAAAGATGATACACAGCATCCATGGTATGGTCTTTCGCTATTTAAAAGAGGTTTTGGAGGTAGCGAAAGACAAATGGTTCATGCTCATGACCTAGTTATTAACTTGAGGGGGAATTTGCTTAGGACTTATGAGTTCATAGAAAGAAAATCTCACGGGTATTGATCTATAGGGCGAAATATTTCGAAATGATCTCAAGTTCTTAGATCCTAGAAAATAATGTAGCTCAGCCAGATGCCAACGATTGCAAAAAGAACTCCAAATAACCAGAATCTCATCACAATTTTTTCTTCTGACCAACCAACAATATGGTAGTGTAAATGAAGAGGTGCCATCTTGAGCAATCTTCTTCCAAAGATTTTTCTCCAAATACCTTGAACTAGAGATGACCCAATTTCTAAAACAAACATAAAACCAACAATCGGAAGTAAAAGAGGTCGTTCAAGTTCGAATGCAATTGCAGCTAATATAGTTCCTAAAGCTAATGTTCCTACATCTCCCATCTCAATTCTCGCTGGTTTAATGTTGAAATATAAATATGCAAAAAGAGATCCAATAATAACTGAGAGTAGGATCATCATCGGTCTGTTGTTATCTTGAATAGCAAAATATAGGAATGAACTGAATGCAGGGATCATAAGACCTGTTGATAATCCGTCCATACCATCAGAGATATTAACTGCGTTTGATGTCGAAACTACTGTAAAAATTATAAAAAGAGGCATTAGCCAACCTATTGAGAGATCTCCGATAAAAGGTAAATTAACGAAATCAATTCCTTTGCTACCGTATATCCACCAAGCAACAATTGCACCAGATATTATTTGAATAATTATCTTCTCCCCAGCATGAACACCTGTTCCTGGATAAGAACCGAGTGTATACCAAATATTCATATATCTGGTCCATGGCATTGTTAATATATACCAAGCTCGCATTAAAGGGCTTTTATGAACTCTTGCTAGCTTCTTCTGTTTCTCGACAGTTCTTATTATTCGTTTATTACCTGAAATATTCATTAAATCATCAATTCCTCCAAGCAAAGCAGCAATCGTCATAACAATAATTGGAATGAGTGCCTTCTCATTTAGATTTAAGAGGAAATTCAAAATAATGGTAGTGATTATTACTAGTAATCCACCCATAATTGGTGTACCAGCTTTCATATATCTCTCACCCACTACTGAAGAGAAATCTTTAGCTAGTTTTCTAACAATATTTTGCCTATATAGATAATTGATCAAGACAGGCGCAATAAGCATGCTAACAAAAAATGATAATAGAATGTAACTTAATGCTTGCTCCATTTAAGTTTGTGTGCAAATTTAACTCGTCTCAGTCCGTTATCTTCTTTCTCGTTCATATATCCATTAAAAGTATAATTAACCCCTGTCTTTTCATCGATCTCAAGCCATTCTTGTTGGGATAGTTCTTTATTGAGATCAGAAAAGTTGATCTTTCCATATTTAACTCCATTATTTTCACCATAATGCTCGGATGAATGAACATATCTTATACTTTGTACTGCATTTCTTTGAGGATCCTTTCTGACGCTGTAGACCATTGCTACATGATAACCTCTCTTTGCACCTCTCATTCTGATCAGATCTCCGGGTTTAACATCTTTAATATCTAATGGATCTGCATTCAATTGAGATGTTAGGAGATTCGCTCCGATATTCTCTACTACTCTTAATCTTCTTGCTAACTTAGCTCTTAGATTTCCTGAAGGATAATTCATATGATGATATATTCCTCGTTCTAATGAAAAACGGAGCCAGTAGTTCAATATTTGTGTTATGAACCCCGAGCAATCAATACCAATACCTTGCGATTCCATGAATTTTCTAATTTCTTTCTCACTTTTATCTGTAAAATAGAAATCCCTCAATTTCGCATATATAATTGTTTCTTCAGTGATCTCTTCTGGTGTACCTTTTCCAATTAAGCTACTCAATCCGGCTCGAACTCTTTTAACATTACGATAATATGGAGATCTTACCTTGGTGCCTAAAATATCTAGGTTGAAATATTTTCCAATAAACTGATTTACTTCATGCGGAAGTTTCTCTGTCATATATTTTCTATTTTTATAGATTTAATTCTTTTTACGATTTCATTGTACTTCATTTTCAAACCACTTTCTTCATTGAGCACACTTTCTTTCGCTTGAACCCTGGCTATCTCACTACCATGAGATATGAACCTGTCAGCTGAAGCTAATAATAACAAGAATTCATTTTCATTTTGAAGATCGGAAATCGAGTAACCAGCTCTTAAATATTGACCTTCTGCAGAATAAACTCCTGATAATAGCTCTTTACAATGGTGTACCGACTTACTTCCTTGATTTCGTATCACAAATTGTGAAGCGTTATAACCTTGAGCTAATTGATCATTCTGTTCTTCCAATAGCTCATCCAGTTTTTGAAGGGATAATGTTTTATTAAGAGCAGAGTTGATCATCTGTAAGAATTGTATTTCATCTTTTGCAAGAAATTCTGCAATATGAAGAAGTTGTAGCGGTATCTGATCATTTTGGAGCATCAACTTTGTATGCATACTGGTTGAAGCTGGTTGCCTGGCATTTATTTCGATCAAATGTAAGTCATTATTTGTAATGATCAAGTCAAGACCAAACATACCTTGAAAACCTTGCTCAAACATCTTATTTCCAATGTTTTCTGTAAGAAGTGATATCTCCTCGATAACCTCTTGTGACAATTTACTAATTTGTGTCCAATCATTACCTACGGTGGCACCTTTATTTTCTGTTAATTGTTCAATACCAGTAATTTGATAAGATAATCCACCATAAAAAGTACCAAATCTTGTTGTAACGGCATTAATAGTCCACGCTTCTCCTTCTACATATTTAGAGAACTTTACAAATCTTTGTGAGAATTTGTTCTTTAACTCATCAAACTGATTTTTGTTCTGGATGAAAATTGTTCCTGTCCCAGTATGTCCTCTGTCAAATTGAATAACGAATGGTAGACCTAATTTTCTTGAAATTTGATCAAAGTCTGTATCACTAAGTTTTGAAACAAAGGATAAAGGTATTTTTGAATCGAATCTACTTAAAAAATTGTATTGCTGTATCTTATTTTCAAATCGCCTGTTCAATACAGAGGAGGTATTGAGTTGTTTCAGGCCTAAGTTTTGTACAGACTTTTCAAATGGAGGTGAAATTTTGAATGTTATTACTGCATTTTGTTCATTATCTCCTTGAGCTGTTATATATTTTTGAGTAAGTTCGTGTGAGAGTAATTTGTAAGAATTTCGAAAGA
>CAZINM010000011.1:0-20658 GCA_964540605.1 uncultured Candidatus Saccharibacteria bacterium | reverse complement strand
GTTAACTGGTCACTTAGTTTTATCTACTATACATACGAATGATTCTATTACTACTATACCTCGTTTGATCGATATGGGTATTGAGGAGTTTCTTGTTGCTTCGACTGTTAATGTCATTGTTGCTCAGCGTCTTGCTAGAAGACTTTGCGAGAACTGTAAGAAGAAGGTAGTATTTTCTAAGGAAGATAAGAGTGAATTATCGAAAGTTAGGCCTGATATTGCTCGTTTAATGAAAGCTGGTGAACCAGTATATGAACCTGTAGGTTGTGATAAATGTCATAAAACTGGCTACAAGGGAAGGATTGGTCTTTATGAAGTGCTTGAAATTGATAAGGCCTTGCGTCAGAAGATCTCAGAAGCTGCTACAACTGATGAGCTTTTTGATGTTGCAAGAAAAGGTGGTCTAATGCTTATTGTTGAAGATGGGTTTAAGAAAGTTCAGAGGGGGGTTACCTCTGTAGAAGAATTAATTCGTGTTACAGCTATTAGGGAGGAGTAGTAATGGCAATACAAACGATAAAAGCTAATACAAATATTGCTTCAAATATTGGACAGGAATTACCACAAGAAGAGAAGAAAAAAGGTTTTTTGAATAAAAAGCTAACTATTGGAGGGCCAAAAGTTAGTACTTTGGATATATCATTAACTATGAGGCACATAGCGATCATGCTAAGGTCAGGTCTTTCATTGGCTGAAACTCTGGTTATTATGGCCGAACAGGCTCACAATGAGTACCTTCAACAGATCTATAAAGATGTTTATTCAGAAGTTCAAGAAGGTATATCCATGGCTACAGCAATGAAAAAATATCCTAAAATATTTGATAAAGTTATGCTTTCTTTGGTTGATGTTGGTGAGCAAGGTGGCACTTTAGAAAGGAATCTGCTTTTTTTAGCAGATTTTTTAAAGCAGAATCATGAATTGAACTCTAAAGTAAAAGGTGCTTTAACATATCCAATTATTGTATTCTTTTTTACCATGGCTGAAATGTTAGGAGTAATATTCTTTATATTCCCAACTTTGGAGGATCTGTTCAGTTCTTTTAAAAAATTACCTCCAATGACAAAGTTGATGATGGATTTTTCTCATTTTGTAAGACAGTACGCCTTACCTATAGTTATAGTTTTAGCTGTTATTGGTTTTATAATTTATCGATTGGCAAAAACACCAAAAGGAGCAGTTCTAATATCAAAAGTGATGTTTAAAATGCCGATCATTAAGGATATAAACAAGGCGAAGGTTTTAACGAATTTCTCTCGTACTTTAGGTATATTATTAGAGAGTGGTATTCCAATTGTGAATGCGTTAGGTATTGCAAGAGAAACTGTTAGTAATAAAGCTTACGAAGAGGTACTTGCTCTGGTTTGGGATGATGTTGAAAGTGGGGATAGTTTATCTAGTTCTTTGGCGAAATATCCTGATTTCTTCCCTGGTACATATGTGAAAATGTTGCAGGTTGGTGAAGAAACTGGAGCTTTAGAAGAGAATCTTATGTATCTCTTTGATTTTTATGCTACCCAAGTAAAAGATATGAGTGACAATATGGCTACAATTCTTGAGCCAATATTGTTGATATTTATTGGTTTAATGATCGGTGCTTTAGCAATATTCATAATTTTACCTATTTATCAGTTAACAGGAAGCATAAATGAAGGTGTCTAGTAAATACAAAGCTTTTACATATATTGAGGTGATGATCGTCTTAGGTATATTCTCTATTGGTGCTTTTTTGCTAGTTCCATTATCTTTCTCTCAGCTTGGGTCGACTCGAACTTCATACTATGCTGCGGATATTAATACATTTATATTTTCTGTACAGCAAGAATCTTATACTCAACTTGATGGCTCAGCTCATGGAATTCGTTTCAATGCAGACACTTACGATGTCTATACTGGGTCATCTTACGCTACTGCAACAGAAACATTAACTATAACAATGAATAATGATGTTGAAATTACAGATGTCTCATTAACAGATATTGCTACAAGTAATCCAACAACAGAGTTAGTTTTTGATCGTGGTAAATTTAGACCTAATGCATATGGGACAATTACTGTTTCAGATGGTTTTGTTCTGTATAGAGTAACAATTAATCGTGAAGGATTATCGTATTATGAAAAACTTTAACGAAAAATATGAAGGGTTTAGTATCCTTGAAATAGTAGTAGCTATGGGGATTTTTGTGATCATGGTTGGCTCTGTTGCTGTGTTTTCTATGGATGCAGTTGCGTTTGTGAAAAACCAAGAAATTACTATAGATGCAAATAGTCAAATGAATCAGTTGATGGATGGTGTAATTGATTACAAAGCTATAGATTGGAGTGGTCTATCTTCACAAACTGGGGGAACAAATAAATATTTCTCTATATCCGGAGATGTTCTAGCAATTGCAACTGGAACAAATGTTTCAAATGGTGTTACAACATATTTTACAGTCGAAGATGTATATAGAGATGAGGATAACAATATTGTTGAAACTGGTGGGCTACTTGATCCACATACCAAAAAAGTAATAGTTTATGCTTCTTGGGATGATTATTGGGGTACAGAGCAGAATAGATCGATACTAACATATGTAAATGATTGGGAGATACAAAGGTGGAGGAATGATGAAGAATCGGAATGGGTTCTAGGTACTCATGATAGAACAATGGGAACAAATGAGGAAGGTGGTGAGGTAACTTTGGAATTGGTTGTAGATTTCGCTCCTAACTGGTGTAATCCGATATTATCAACTACATATTATAATATTCCTGGTTCAGGTGTCCCTACCTCAGTTAGAGCTCAAGGTGAATACGCCTTTTTTACTACTGGAGCAAATGCATCTGGTGTAGCTTTTACAAAAATGCTTGTAACCCCGGTTGCTTATGATGAACCTCAAGTGAGTTTTCTTGGAAGCTGGGATACTGGTAAGATCAATTATTCTTATGCAATACCTAGTACAAGATATGCATTGCTTGCAACTGATGATAATGCTCGTGAGGTAAGGATAATTAACCACGATATAACTCCGTATAAAGATGTAGGAACTGTTAATGCTCCAGGAGTACAAGATTCTCATGTGACTACTGCAATCGGAACAGTTGGGTATGTGGCATATGCAAGAAATTTAACATCCTTTGACTTGACAGCATTTACTGGCGCAAGGACCGTTTATGACACAATAACTATTGGTGGTTCATCCGGAATAATAAAAGATCTAGATCCTTTTGGTGATTATATGTTTGTTGGTATTGAAATGGATACCTATGAGTTATATGTAGTTGATATTACTGATCCTTATGATCTTGTAGTAGTTAATCAATTTTCTGTTAATTCAATGAATACCAGAGATGTTGTTGTAACTGAATCTGGAGAAAGAGCATTTGTTCTTACCTCTCTATCAGCAACCGAGGATGAACTATTTTTGTTAGATATCTCAGATCCAGATGGAACAATTTCTGTTGTAAATTCTATTGATGTTTCAACAATGCAAACTACATCCCTTGCAGTAGTTGAAGAAGATAAAGTTTTTGTTGTAGCTGGAGATCACTACACAGGTCAAATGAACTATAGAGTTTGGACTTGGGAAGATGAAGAAGAGTTCATTGATTGTGGCGGAATGGAAGTAGATGAGAACTTCAACGACATTGATGCTACAACTCTTATTGATCCTGTATTTGAAGTTGAAAACTATTACACCTATGCGATCGTGGAAAACTCTGATGCTGAGTTCCAAATCGTTCGTGGTGATGAGGGAGAGTTCGGAGGACAAGGATATGGATACTATGCCTATGGAACATATTATTCTCCTGTATATGACACAGATTCAGCAAATGTTGATTACTATTACTTCAGATGGCTCGAAACATTAGTTGAGGGGACAGATATTACTATGCAGGTGCGAGCAGCAACAACATCAGGTGGAGTTGAATCTGCATCGTGGATTGGTCCCGACGGAACAGACACGACATGGTTTACAGATCCCACTTATGCGGAAATTCCTAGCTCATTAGATGGCAAGCAGTATATGCAATTCAAAGCTTACATGACGACTTCAAGTCCTGACTATACTCCAGTTTTGGAGAGGATAGATATATTTTTTGAAGAGTAAATTTGCTTAATAAACACAAAGGTTTTTTATAAAAAATGGCAGATACAACAAAATACAATGGAATAACTATGATGGAATCAGTAATATATCTCGGTATGTTTGCAATGCTGTTTCTAACCCTTATGCAGTTCTATTTTAATATTGGGCAAGCTAATCAAAGATCCTCGGCTACATTGAATATTCAAAGGTTTGAGATATTCTTGACTGAACATCTTGAAGATACTATGAGAAATTCCGACAGTTTTGATAGTGCAAATTCTACAACTGATGTAGATCTAAGCACTGTAAGAGTTGCTTATGGTGCAGGATACAAAGAGTATTATGTGAACGATGGAACTTTGTATATCACAGATGGTACAAATACTTATGCTATTACATCTCCAAATATCGATGTTAAAAAGTTTAGAGCTGATGTAGTCCAAGATGCGGATACTACTATGTATAGGATAGATTTCACTATTGAGATGTCTGATAGGAACATCACAACCTTATCTTTAGAACATGAATTATTTTATATATTGCCATGATGTTGCACCTTAAAAATACAATTGAAATGCCGAATTTAAAAATTAGATATGGTGGAAGCATTGCATTGCCAACTGTTGTTCTAGTTGCGTCAATTCTATTGATAGGAGGTTTGAGTTTAGTTGCTGTAAGTATTGATGTTAGAAAAGCATCTAAAGGTTATGCTCATTTCACCCAAGCCAGTTTAGAAGCTGAGGTGTGTTTGGAAGAGACATTAGAATTGGTTAAATTCGATCCGGATTATACTGGGAGTTTTAATATGACATTCCCAACAGGGGAGTGTGATTCTGTAGTTTCAAATATTGGTGGTGATACTACACTTAAGGAGGTTGTGATCACTAGTGATTATGGAGAGTCAGAGTATGAGAAGAAGTATCAAGTTGATGTGTCAGATTATCCATTGACGATAAGTGAGCTTTAATAGTGTAAAAATATAAGATATTGTACTCATAAAATGAGAATGTTATATTGATTTATACATTTAACTGCCTTGAAAATGAAAAAGGTATCAGTAAAAAAATATGGCAAATATATTATTTTCGCAATAATAGTTTTGCTTGCTCCAGTAGTAATTTATAGCCTATTTTCCACAAAGAAAAATAATATTCCTCCATTTGAACCTAAAAGTGAAGAAAATATATGTGAAATATCCGAAAATATTACTCGTGTAGAATTAATTAACAAGCTTTCGGACTCGATATTTGGTGAAGATTATAATAATAATGAGTTTACAAAAAACCCTATAGAATTTTATGATAAAAGTATATTTGAATTTACGGATAGAAAATTTGAGCGAAAAGCTCCCGCCTACAGTGTTGGTTATATGTATGATTTAATAATGAGTTCTTTTCTGGTTGGTACATACTATGAAGATCTTCGTTATATGAGTATTTATGAAGCGTCTTCAAAATTTCTATATGAAAATACTGTTCCTTTAAATTTTGATGGTCCTTACTGGCATTTAAATAGAGATTCAGCATGTTATCCTTTGTTTTTCCCTGATGCTCTAAATGAATATACTAGTGCTTCATTATTACAATTGTGTACTGATCTGTATAAAAAAGACTTTGTAAATACTGGTGGATATCCAGGTTCATATTGTCCAATGAGATATGACGATCTTAGTTTCATCACTGATTTATCTGGTTATCTATCAGGTAGATTTGAGCAGATCAATCTAGATGAGTACGAAGTTGCATATATGCTAGATAATGAAAATCTTGTAGGTAAGGCAAAAGACATTTTATTCTTTTATGAACAAGCTGAATCTGAAGATATTTGTAAGCGAGATGCATTTTTTAAAAAGATTGCGGATCAGCTTCTATATTCAATAAGAACAAGTCAAGAAGGAAATGGGGTCTACATGAAAACTGATTTAATGGAAATTTTGAATACTGTATCATACGGTTTGCAAAGTGGTGCTCTTTCAGCTACAGAAAAAGATATCCTAATTCAGATAAAAAAAGATTTATTTACGAAATTGATTGATGCACGAGTTATTTATGGTACTCGCGAACCTTATGGCAGTATTGAGGCATCTTATATTGAGATTTGTATGAGAGATAATAATTTTTTTGCTGACTTGGATACAGATAGAGAGATATATCACACATATAGAACTGACTGCATATGGGAGGATAAGATTATAAGTTCTATTGTTGAAGCATCTTGTGAACTCAATGACGGTGAATATGCGTATGTTCTTTCTCCGATCTTTGAAAATGATGAGGGACAGAAAATTACTTATGCATCATTACCTTATACTTCGAAAGTTCTTACATACCTAATATTATTAAATAATATGGATGCCTCAAATGAATAGTAAAACTTTGATAGTAAAGATTTTGTTACTAGTTGCTGTTAGTCTACCGTTTTTTTTATTCTTATCAACAGAGGCAAAAGCTAGTGATGCTGATTGTTGCACACCACCTGATGTTTTACTTAATCGTAATTGCGGTATCGGTCCTTGTAATGATGTGCCTTCAGGTTGTGGTTGTATTTTCTGGGTTTGTGACGATGGATCATCTTTTCAATATCCTCCAGATGGATGTTTTTTTATTGGTAAGAACAAAATTTGTGCATTGGGTTCAAGCTCGGTGTGTGAGCAGACATGTGTACAATGTGGAAATCAAATTTGTGGAGACCCACCTTGTGATCCTTTAGATACTTGCCAAAGTTCCTGTGCATCTGGTTGCCCTGGAGGTTCAAGTACTTCTTATTCTGGTCCAGATTGCAGATTCTCTGAACCACATGGACCTTGTGATCTAGGTTGTGGACTTAGTGAAAGTTGTCCAAGTACAACTTGTTACTATCCCGAAACAAATACAACTCCTCCAACTCCTACATCATTGAGCTTAAATGTAGGTGCAATAAGGTCTTTATTATCGAATAATAATGGTCTCAGAACTCTTGTACCAAGCCCACTTTCTGCTGAATCTACTACAATGAGCACTTCTCAATATACTGGTGCTGGCGAAGGTGTAAGTGTCGATTATTCAATAAAAGCAAATAATCAAGGAATATTAGGTCTTAGTTTGTATTCTGGTTGGACAAATTATACTGATAGTCCATTAAGAACTGAAGATGCTAGATATTATGGACCTTCTTATTCTGATGTGCCATTTAATCCAGTTCTAACAGCGCAAAATGTATTAGTTGCAAGAGCGATTGGGGAATTACGAGGTAGTGTAAATACAAATGATAGATGTGATAATGATACTTTAACATCCCCAGAGAGATATGGTTACTATTTGGTGAATACAATACCTTCGGTTACAACTATTTCAAAAAATTTCGGTAACCCTGATGCTGATCCAGATGGGATCTCTTCAGGATGTAGCACTTCAACTTACACAGGTACAGAAGCAAATAATCCTGTAGGTTTCAGATTAACATTTAATGACATAAACAATTCTGAATATTACGATGTCGAAGCTTTATATGTTTGGTTCGCTAATACTACGAATGGTACTACTACTGCTCCAACAATAGAAGCGGTTTCAAACACCGGTACAGTGGGTAGTTCTTCTAGGAACTCATTCGGTTTTATGGTTAGAAAAGCTGGCTCTGTATGGAATAGTGTTCCTAATGCTGCAGGATTAATAGGAAACACTGGAGGTACTTGGGGTTCAGGTAGTAATGTGTATGTATCATCTAGTAGTGGAGGTTGGAGATTAATAAGTACTACGAATGGAATAATCAAAGGACCTTCAAATCTTAACATGGTACGAATCTTTGATGTTGCTGTTACAGCTAATGGCGATGACCTGACTATGAGTTTTAAAGCAGAATTTTATGATAGTGAAGATTCAGGAGGAGAAGCAGTTAATGATGGTCTTTATAATGTTATCGGTGGTGCTAGTGATCATTTCACTTTCTTACCTCTTGGTGGTACAACTTTAAGAACTCAACCTAATTGGAATAGAAGTACACAATGGTCAATAGATTTGACAAGACCAGAAGTTAGTATAAATGATCCATATGTAGTTTCTGCACAATATATGGCGTTTGAAACAACAGCTACTGATAATTTTAGTGAAGTTAAAAGAGTTTTAGGCTCAGCTTATAGGACTGGAGAAGGAGATATAGTTGTAAATGGGCCAATTAATTCGGAATATGGTACACAACAAAAAATTGGCTTTCTTAATGATCTCGAAGTGCCTCTTCTGCCAGATGATTATACAACTGGAGACGCCTTTGTTTCATTTAATACGGCTATAAATAATTATTTGTGGATTTTTAATGATGAGGTATCAAATGAAAGAATTGATATCAATATAAGAGATAATGAGGGAGGAGGCTTTCTTTATTACTCAACTTCTTTTGACAATGCTTGCAATTATTCTGATCCCGATGATCTAGACAGTACAAATACTTTTGGTGATATCGGAACACCTTGGTTGATGACTAAAGCTGGCAGTTTCTTTTCTGAAAATGGAACTAATATTAAAGTCAAAGAATTCGAGGATAACCCATCCCCAGATCAATATAATTTTCAACGAATAAAGAATGATACATACAGCTTCTTCCGTTCTCAAACGCAGATGTCAAGTGAGTTTTTGTCAGGTCACTCAGGCTTCTTAAATAATATTGTAAGTAGTAATACAGATATCGGATTGTTCCAGTTGTTACAGTATGATGAGGATAATAATCAACCTGGCTACTGGTATCCTGAATTATTGGAAAAATATCAAAGGATGAAGTTAAGAGGTGAAGCTGGAAAGTATGGGCAATTTACTGAGAGTGACAACGATGGTACATCTAGTACATTTGAGAGTTTTGCAAATCAAGATGGTGTAAAAGCAATATCAACTTTAGGTTCTGGTCAATCAATAGTACTTCTTTATGAGGGCGATCTAGAGATCAAGTCTGGGCTTGTATGTGATAAGAAAACATTAATAATGGTAAATGGTAATTTAACAATAAATCCTGATGTTACAATTACAACGGGTGCTAGCGCAGAGGGAGTACTTAACGGTTGTTTATTCATTTCATCAGGAGACATCATAATAGCAGAAGGAGATAGAGTATCAACAGCGCCACCATATCCTAAATATGACCTTCTAGAAGGATTATTTTTAGCAGATGATCAGATAATCATCCCAGAAGCAGATACAGATGAAAGTCTTCCTGCAAGAGATGGGTTAAAGATACATGGTAACATTTACGGCTTTGGTAGTAGTGGAGACACTGGAATAGTTACTCAAAGGTCTTTAAAATTAGTTGATAATTTAGTTTATCCAACAGAGGCCGTTCATTATGACCCTAGGTATTTAGAGATATTTAAGTTTTTCTTTGGTGGTATAAATTATACATATAAGAGGGAAACAGGATGGAAACCGTTATAAATTGATTTTTGTTAAATATGGAGAATAAGCAGGAACCAAAAAAGAATGTGAAGTTTAATATGCCAGTTTTTATTGGTATAATGATATTTATTCTGCTAATTCTTTCATTATTTCTCTCTGGTATTTTTAGTTTCAAACCTCTTAGTGGTGATGTAGTTTTTAATGGGGTAAAAGTTAAAACGGTAGAAAATAAAACTACACATTATACAATCGAAGGTAGCATTGTAAATAACTTGAACCTTTTATTATGGCGTACATATTCTATAGGAGTAACAGAAGACTTATTATCTAAAAGTTATGAACTTAAATTCTCTGTGCCAGTGTGGAGAGATCCATTAAGTTCTTACAAAAAGGGTGAATGTGTCAAATTTGAATTGGAATACTCTAAATTCTTAAATTTAATATATTTCATAAAATCAGGTAATTTTATTGGGGTGTGTACAAACGCTCCGGAGAATGTAGAAGAGATAGACATTGAAAAGTTAATAAATGACATATCACATACTGTAGAAAGTTTTTATAATGAAGAAAAAATGACTTATCCTATGACTTTGGAATGTGGTGTGGATGGTTGTGATGGAACAATGGTTGAAGGTCCTCTTTCTTGGTTTAGATATGGTCAGTATGCATCAGATAAAAACAAAGGCAATGTTGATTACGAAAGGTATCTTTCTGATTTTGATATATATGAACCAGAGGATTTTTTTTGGAGACAGTTCCAATATGGTTATATTGTCAATTCAGATCCAGATATGAAAGAGAAATATGGCCAAAAATATATTGATATTGTAATGAGTAATACGAAATATGATGGAGTGGCATTTGATGATTACTATTTCTTTTATACTTCAGAAAATCAACCATCACAAACTACTAAAGATGATTTTGAAAGAAATTTTGGGGAGATGGATAGCAATGATTACGATTTGACTGCAGGTAAATTAGCTTATGAAATTCTTGATTATTCATATGCTTATGAAATAGAACCTGATGTTAAATATAGAAATTTGATAGATTACAATCTTTGGTTCGGACATCAGTTAATATATTTTATGGATGATTTGCAATCACCAGAACCGACAGAGATAAAACCATCTAGCTGTAATATGATGTATGCAGATGTTAGAGCATATGAAATAACAAAAGATGAAAGATATCTTCAATATTTTAACTATATTGTTGAAAAAGATTATCTTAGCTATTTGTATTCAGATGTAGAACTCGTAGATACACAGGATTATACATATTCTCCAATGACATACCTTCCTTGTATGGAGGCTTTTGAAGTTATGATAAGACTTGAGAAAGGTGAAGTTGAAAAGTATAAAGAGTATCAAAAAATGTTTATGGATTACATATTTAGTAATGGCCTAATTGATCTTGTCGAAGGATCAGAGACATATGGTACTTTACTTGTCGGAGATAAGGGCGTAGATCTTGTTTATTCATCTCGTGCAATGTCATCAACTTGTTGGTTTATTAAGATCCTTTCAGATATAAATGAAAGAGGGGGATTATAAAATTATTATAAATAAAATATGATCATAAAAAAGTTTCGATACATTATTGGGTTTATATTTATATCCGGCTTCTTTTTGTTATTAAATGATTCACATATTTCTGCTTGTGGTACTTGTGAATCATATGATTATGGCCCAGCTCAACCTGGTTGTCTAGACGCTGATCCAGACACACCATGTCCAAAATGGGGGATTTGGTATTGGGAAGAGTGTGGCTCAGATTGCGGTTGTACAACAGATCAATGTGCATGTGCAAATGAAAGACATTATTGTGGTGATTGCCCTTGTACTTCAGGCTGTTCTTGTTCACCATCTTGCCCTGGTGGTACATCAACGAATAATACCGGACCTCTTTGTGATAGGGGTAGGCAAAGTTGTTCTTGTGTTGATGGATGCGGAGATTGGTACTCTTATCAGAGTGATCCTCATTGTTACGATCCAGAAACTAATTCAAACCCTGCTACTCCGACCGGGTTGAATATGGTTTTTAATTCACTCACATTACCTCTGTCGACAAATAGTTCTTTACGAACTTTGATTATGGATCCTATTGGAGAATCTGTAAGTATGTCCATGCCGTCATATTCACTTTCTGGCGCTAGATCGATTTTATACGCTTACAGGGCGAATAATATTAACAATGGATCCGATTGGGTAAATTTTACGGTTACCCCATTAAGAGCAGAAGATATCATAGTTGAAAATTCTTCAAATACGATTCCTTTCAATCCAGCACTAGGTGCAGAAGCAGTATTGAAGCCAAATTATTCAGGAAATCTTTGGGTTCAAAATTTATCATTAGATCGGTGTCAAGATAATTGGAGATGGTCAACTGCAAGGAACGGTTATTATATAGTAAGTTCTCTCCCTACTGTGTCTTCTATAACTCGAACAAGTGCAAATGAAACTTTATCTACCGGTGTCGCGACGGGTTGTGGTAGCGCAACAAATGATTATGTTGGTCGTGATCTAAATAATCCAGTTAGTTTCAAGGTTGTTTACTCAGACATAAATCATGCGATTTATCATGATATGGAAGCATTATATGTTTGGTTTACAAATACAACGAATGGTGTAATGACACCACCAACAATAACAAACATTTCTTCTAGCGGGGCAAACCAAGGTACTGGACCGAACACATTTGGTTTTATGGTTAGAAAAGAGAATACAACATGGTCGAGTGTACCAAATATTAATAATATGATAGGAAGTATTGGTGGAGAGTGGAATGTTGGAGATGATATTTATGTATCATCAAATAATAGTGGAACATGGTCGATGGTTAAGGTTACTGATGGAGTGATTAGAAGTGCTGATGGAAGTGCAAGATTAAGAATTTCTGGTGTGCAAGCTCAAAGAGATGTAAATAATGATATGGTTTTGGATTTTACTGCAGAATTTTATACTGACGATTCCGATTTCAATGTTTCTATGATAAATAATGGAACTTATCAGGTTTTTGGTGGTGCTAGTGACCATTTCTCATTCTTACCTTTCGGAGGTTCTTCGTTAAGGGTTCAACCTTTATGGAACAGCAGAGATACTCAGTTAAGAGTAGATTTAACTAAGCCTAGTGTTTCACTTACAAATCCACCATCAATTGTTTCTTCGGTTAGAATGGCTATCGGTGTTACAGCATCCGATTCGGGTTCTGGGATCTCAACAATATTAGGTGACTCTTATAGGACTGGTGATCTAGCAGAGATCGTTAATGTCCCAATTAGCTCTGTCGTTACCTCGGGGACTGGAAATGACTTGTATAGAGATGCTAACGGTGTAACTCATATTGATCAAAGTGATATTGTTTGGTCTACAATTCAACTAGCGAATCAGAAATATAACTCGTTGCCACATTTATGGAATTCACTTGCTCCTGCACATACTGTTACTGTAAATATTGGTGAGAATGAAGGAGGTGGGTTTATATTCTATGCCACGACATTTGATAATGCCTGTAATTATTCTGATCCAGGAGGATCTGCTGTAAGTAGTTCTCCAGATATTGGCTCGCCTTGGTTAATGACCAAAGCAGGTCATTTCTATACAGAAACTGGTTCTCAAATTCCCGTTAGAGATTTTGATGATGGAGTTACGGGAACTTACGATTTTCACACTACAGATAATCCAACAATTAATGCAGCATTTAATTCCAGGTTCAGTTTTAAAAAAGAGGAAACTCAGCTAGGTACAGAGTTAATGACTAGCAGTACTGCTTTTATTAATGAGTTTATTAGCCAAAATAGTCTAAATGCTTTCAGAGTAATAAATTATGACCATAAACTTAATCAATCCGATTATTGGTTCGATTATCTTTATGATAGGTATGAAGTGATGAAAACTCGAAATCCATTAGATTATTTTATAGTTGATCCGGCAGCATTTTTGACTTTTGCAAATAGCACAGGGACTAAATTAGTTTCTTCCTTAAGTGGTCAGCCACAGGCTAGTTTTGTAGTTGAGTATGTCGGCGATCTAACGATAAAATCCAAGTTAGTTTGTAATGATAGATTACTTGTTTTGGTTGATGGTAACTTAACACTTAATCCCGACATCACAAGGGAAGATCCTATAAACGCTGGTAGTAAGAAACCTGAATTGCTTGATGGTTGTATATTTCTCGCCTCCGGAGACATAACAGTAGCGGCGGGTGATCGTACTTCTAACACAATTACTTATCCAAGTTATGACATTATTGAAGGTTTGCTTATAGCCGATGATCAAGTAAATATTCCAGAGGTTGATACTAATCCAAATGACACTGTTGCAAGAGATGGATTAAAAGTTCATGGAGGTGTTTATGGATTTGGTACAAATGATAATCCAGGTGTATATCCTGGGAGATCTTTGAAACTTGCAAATAATATGGAGTATCCAGCCGAGGTGTTCCACCATGATCCAAGATATCTTGAAATTGTAAAATTCTTAAGTGAGATCGGTTTGAAGACAGAATTTATGAATTACTAATTATTCATAGAAGTTGGCGAACAAAAAGAGAGTCTCTATAAAGACTCTCTTTGTTTTTTATCGGAAAGGATTAATTTGATAATATTTAAAACTTACTCTTTTTTATTCTTTTTAGATTTTGAAAAATATCTAATAGCAGCTTGAAGTTCTGCATCATCTCCTTTATGATCATGAGCAGTTTCTTCTACTGTCATTTCCTGTTGCCAACCTAAGAATGATTCCATGACGGCTTTCATTCCCGCAGTGGTTTTCATCGGATGAGAGTGGACTCCACCACCCATCGTGATTATGAAATCAATGGTTTTTACAGTGTCTAAGAACTGAGGTAAAAGTAAAGGATTCATTCCACCTGAAGCTATGGGACTCATTCTTCCAACTGTTCTCCAGTCGTTATTTGTTGCCTTCGTGTGATCTTCAACTTTTTGTTTCTCTTTACGCATTAGACTTAATTCTCTAGCTCCAATATCCCATAAGGCTTGTTCAGCTTTGATCATTGTTTGAATGTCTGGATCATTTTCACCAATTCTTGCCCAAGTTTGTCTGAAATATTGTCCATCTGCTTGAAGTTTCAATCCTTGATGCATTGCTGTAACATCCTCCGTGCTATCTCCATCCATTTTCCCTACACCGGCCGTTCCAGTATGTATACCTGATGCACCAGCTAATCTAGCTAACTTTGTTAGAACCGGGACTGTAAAACCAAAAGGGTTTTCTTTTCTGGTAAATGCACCATGTCCAGCACGATGAAAATGAAGAAATACCTCTGGATAAGTTCTTCGTAAAGTTTGCACTGCAGTCCATCCGGCTGTAATACCATCTATCAAGAAAGCGTAACTACCTTTATTCATTACTTTTTGAACATAATCAGCTCTCTTGAGCATCGTTTCAAAATCTGGAGAGGATACATTGAACGAATGAACTTTTGTATGTCCTGTCTTATCTTCAGAAAGGTCCATAGCAGCTTTTACTGCGTCTACCGTTTGAGTAAAAGGAGCGAAATCTTGATCTGCTTGAGGCTCATCATTTTTTACAAAATCACCACCTCCGACCCAAAAGTCATGACACAATTCTGCATATTCTGAAGCTGTTAGGCCAATCTTTGGTTTGATGATAGTTCCAAGAATAGGTCTATCATAAACCTTCAAATAATCTCTTAGATCCTCTAATGATGTACTTGGGCCATCGTATTTTGTCAACATTTGAGGAGGAAAGTAAAGATCTAGTAGTTTACATCCTGCAAGGTTACCCATACCTAATACATTTCCAGCCACAAATGTGATTATATTTTGTATGTTTCCGCCGCTATCAAAAATTCTCCATGGGAAAGCTATATATGCTAAGTTTTCTTTCTCATTGATCTCGTATACTTTTGCATCAAGTGCCATAGAGAAGTTTGTAGCCGATCCAACTGTGACATTTGAACCAGTAGATGATTCAGCAGCAACCTCTGTTGCCACATCTGTGAGTGTTTTGGTTCCATAAGGTATAAGTTTGTAAACGGCTAACATGTATTCTCCGTTATAAACATCTCGGTCTCCTAAAGATAAATATTGTTTTTGCATGGAAAATTTTCACACCAAAATTAAGCAGTTTGTTTAATAAATAATATCAAAGATAAAATAGAAAAAGAAGTTAAATAATTTGTCGTTGCAAAGAATAAAAGGTATATTTAATAAGTGAAATAAGTTCTTCTGTAAAACAGAAATATGGATCCAAATAATCGATCTCAGGCAAATAAAAAGACAGGCAATATTCAAAGTTCGTACTCAATTGACACAGCAGACCAGAGGAAAAAAGAAAGTGGAATATTGAATAAAATTGATGTTTTTTTGGAAGAAATAGATTATAGAAACTATCTGAAAAATAAGAAAAAAAAGAAGCTTAAAGATTTGGGACTTCATGAAGATTTTGATCCGTCCAAGACCTATGATATGAAAAGTCGTGAGGTAGCAATAAAAACATGGAAGGATTTTTTTGTTGTTTATATAGTTATGGCTTTTGTAATTTATGTACTGATCTGGTTCTTGGTTCGAGGTGGGTATATATCTGACCCTATTGAAAATATAAAAGAGGTATTGAATATTGATACTGATGTACATCAGAATGATGAATTAATAGAACCTGTAAATAAAGATGATGTATCTGAAACTGAACTTGAAGAGAAAGAGGTTCATCCCAGAGAGCTTGTGAATGATCCGAATGATTATATTGTTTTGTTAACACATAAAAATAATGATGAAATAGATGGTGAGATCATGATCAGTTTAGAAGCAACATCAAATTATAAATATATAACCTTGACTGTATATGATCTAAATGACATTGAACTCGGAGATATTGATATTGAACTTGAGAGAACTTTTGAGAAATATCAGGAATGGGAGGGTGAAATATATTTAGTGAATTCACCAACAACAGAACAAGGAAGGATAGATATTTTAGGAGTTGATGAGAATCAAGTAGAATTCAGGAATTCAATAGGAGTCACTTTTAAGAAGGGTGAAATTAAAGATAAGATCGAACTTTTGGCACCACTTCAAGACCAGCTACTAATTCCTGGAAATGAACTTTTAGTAATGGGTCATATTCTTGAAGGATCCTATGAGGATTTGTCTTATATAATAATTAATAAAATAGGGGAGATCGTTCATGAAGAAGTTTTAGCTTTGAATGGAAATGAATTTAGTTCAGTTTATGAAATTCCTGAAATGGATAATTGGGGTGAAGATGGAAAGTTACAGATATTAAGTGATAATAAAATACTTTTAGAAGTTCAGTTAAACTTTGACAAGTAAAATGTATAATTAATAATATGAAAAAAGGCTTAAAAACAATTGAGATTAGGATGAATACATTTATTTTGGTATCTTCCATGATATTTGCCTTCTCGGTTCTAGCTTTGTCATTCTTTGTCGCTTATGACAGAGTTAAGAATCCAAGAACCGATGTCTTAGGGTCAAGTACTGAAGAGAGAAAAGTTATTCCTACTATTGATGTTAGTGGAAATCTTTGGAAGCCTTTGATATTTAATGATAACAGTTCTGGAAAAGGTGTTTTTATGATCTTATTCGCTGATTATGAATGTCCTTTTAGTAAAAGATTTTATGGTGAAGTTTTGACTCCATTGATAGAAGAGTATGTTGGAACAGATTTTGTTTCTTTTGGTATCGTCAATTTCCCACAAAGTTTTCATCCACAATCTATGAATGCATCAAAGTATGTAGAATGTGTTTTATCTGAAGATGGTAATACTTCTTTTATGGATAATGTAGGAAGAATATATGGTACAGATATTACTTTGTATCAAGCAAAAGATTATTTAGATGATCTTTACAAGGGAAGTAAAAAAGAAAGAGTCAAAGAGTGTATGAATTCGTCCTCAGAAATTATTGAAAATGATATTAACAATGCTCTCAAACTAGGCGTAAATACAACTCCCACACTTATGATCGGAGTGATGAGGGATAACTATAGTTTCGATGCGGAACTGATATCTGGGAGCTATGATTATCAAGATTATGCAGATCTAATAGATGATTATCTTGAAAGATGAAAATATTCAAAGATAGCAAAAAAGTAAACTTGATCTTAATGGGACTAGGTTCAGTTGGAGCCTTAGTTAGTCTGTATCTTTGGGATTTTCATGTAAATAGTTCAGAGATTGTATGTTTTACAGGGTGTGAGTCTGTTCTATCTAGTGAATATGGTGAATTTTTTGGTGTACCAATTGCTGCATATGGTTTCGGTTATTATATAGGCGTTTTGCTCGTTATCTTCATTAGATCAAAAATTAGAGACTTATTATTAGATAGAATTCTTGGACTTTTCATCTTCTGGGGAATATTATTTTCTTTATATCTTAGATATCTTGAGTTTTTCATACTCAACGATATCTGTATGTGGTGTTGGATCAGCTTTGTTGTTATTATTTTAATGAGTATAGTTTTTGCATTTGAAGCAAAAGATCGATTTAAAGAAATAGTTAAGATAAGAAATTGAAAAAATGAGATTTAGTTTTAATAATGAAAAGAAATTCCAGATAGTAATGCTTTTATTAAGTATTTTCTCATTAATCACTATTATCTCGTTAGGTTCACCATCTAAAGAAGATCAAAATAGATTCAATTATTCAAAAGTAATTACACTTAAAGGAGATGATAGTTTTGTTTATTTTAATAATATTCCAAGTGAGGAAGTGTATTTTGAGGTTATAAATAATAACGGCAATAGATCACAATTATTCCGTTTAGATGATCAGATGATCGGGGTGACATTTGCTGATCTAAAGGATGCTACTAAGATTGCTCTTTATTCTAACAACTACATTGGTAATGAAGAAGTTAAGATCGGATATATTGATAAATCTTTAGTATCTTCATTGAATAGAGATGCTGAGCAAAATGTATTAGGCGCAGAAATATCTAATAAAGAATCTATTGAGCGAAAAGTTTTAGATAATGCTGGAATTGATCACTTATCATATTTCGAGTGGTCGGGAGATCCTGGTAATGAAAGTACAATCTCTTTTAGTAATGTTATTGGAATTAAAGTCATTCCAATACCTCAAAGCGGTAGTTCTACAAAAGATCTATTGCAGTCAATGAGGTTGATACACTCAAAGAATTGTAAAAAAGATTGTGATACTTACCTTGATATTAATTACATATTAGATAAAGGTGGAGTTGTTTACGAAGGTTTTCCAGATGCACTTTATAATGAATCTGATAGTAATAATGAATCAGGTTGGATAACAATAGGTGTAATTGAAGGTGAAACTAATCAGCAGGTGAATTCATTAAGAAAACTTACCTCGACTCTAATAAAAGTTAATGGCTTGGTTGAAGAAAGCGTAACCTTTGATAATTTTCTCGAGAGTGAAGATTTTGCTGATTTCATAAATAAATATCAACATGGAGGTAGTGAAACTTTGAAAATATCTGACATTGAGATTGATAATTCAGAAGAAGGTTTACTACTGAGATCTGAATATGAGAAAAGCAATGTTGTTAAGACAAAAGGAGAGGTTCAACTCATTAGATCTATGATCACTTCTGAAAGTGAACAGATCTTGCAACTAGTTGACGCGAACTTGGTAGCCCAAAATTTAGATACTGAGATCGAAGTCTTTAATGTTCCCCAAGAGTCAGTGATCCAGGTTGTTAATACAATAAACTTGTTATCAGATGAGGGATCTGTTATACAACCTAATTATGTTTATAAAACTTTCTCTTGGGATAATACCGATCCTGAAAGAGCTATCCCATCTGATTACGATTTAACGACACACTGGAATTATGAAGCAATAAAAACTCCAGAAATTTGGTCTGACCTTGGAGGATGTTCAACTGATTCTTCTTGTGGAGGTGATCCTTCGGTGGTGGTTGCTGTGTTAGATACTGGAGTAGCATATGAAAATTACGATTATGATACTGGTTCGAATTTTACTACTGTACAACATGATCCGTTCTATTTTGAAGTACCTCAGAACGATACTCCAGATGGGGTCTTCAATGAAGGTTATGATAGAAGATATTTACAGGCACCAGAATTGGCAGGGGTTAATTTTGTTCATCCATTTGATTCTTGGCAATATTATTCTTGTAACAGTTTGAGATTAGAAGGAACACCTGATCCTTGTAACACAGCTGAAGGTCTTAAAGTTTATCATGCGAATGATGATCATGGTCATGGAACTTTTGTAACAACGATAATTGCTGGAACGACTGGAGATACCGCACCTAATAAATTAATTGGAACTGCACATAATGTTTCAATTATGCCAGTAAAGGTCTTCACTCCTAATGATACATCTATGTGTCAGGATGATAATGGAGATATAGATTTGTTATGTACTGATCCTGATTATGACTATCGTGCAGTTGCTTTCACGACAAATATTCTTGATGGAATACAACACGCAGTAGCTAATGGAGCAGAAATTATAAACATGAGTTTGGGAGGAGTAGGAACTGATCTATTACTAGATGATGCTATCCAATCTGCTACAGATGATGGAATACTAGTTGTTGTGGCAGCTGGAAATGATGGCGATGACGCGACCTATTATTTCCCTGCTAATAGTCCTGGAGCATTTGTTGTTGGTGCAGTAACTGATACAAATGCAAGAGCTAGTTATTCAAATTATGGTGCAGAAATTGATCTAGTGGCCCCAGTGGGTGATTCAGGAAGTAGTATGCTTGCCTCAATGAAATATGCTTGCTCATCTGATTCTTCATGTTCGGATGAAACAGATCCAAATCTATTCCAGTTTTTCTCTTCACAAACTTCTCCATCCGTAGGAATCGGGACAAGTTATGCAGCTCCTCAAGTTGCAGCAGCAGCAGCATTACTGCTATCAGACGATCCAGCAATGACTGTGTCTGAGCTTAAGAGTGTACTTACAACATCTGCTTATGATCTTGGTACTGCAGGTAAGGATACAAATTTCGGTTACGGATTACTTGATATGGAAGCCGCTCTAGGTAGAGAGGAGAATGTGCCAGAAGCTGAGCCGAATGACCAGTATTTTACTTGGTATGATACGAGTAAGACGGATAGGTTAGCTTGGGTGTTAGTTGGAAACCCTTCTGAGACATCTGTAGCTACAGTTGGTATAAAAATTGGTAATGTTATTACGAGAGAGTATACAATTCAACCTGGTAGCAGAATTACACCTTCATGGACAGGATATATGGATGGGCCAGT
>CAZINM010000010.1:0-20679 GCA_964540605.1 uncultured Candidatus Saccharibacteria bacterium | reverse complement strand
ACCGTTGCTGAATTTCTTAACTTCCCTCTTTATCACAGAATTATTGATCTTAATTTATTTCTTTTACTTGGAGGAAGCTTTCCATTAACGACCAATACAGGCTCTTCAAGTTGAACTTTTTTGTAATAAACGATCAAGTCATCTTTTGAGATATTTTTCACTTCATTATAATAATCCTTATATTTTTTGATCTCCTTTCCGTACATATAAAAATGCAGATACATAAAAACGATCGTCTCTATTGAATCAAATGCCCTTGCCAATTTGCCTGTAGAATAATTAATAGCCACATCTAGTTGATCTTGAGATAAAGTATTCTCTTTAATATTTTTGAAGATCTGGTCCATAATTGACACACATTCCACAACATTATGTTCAGAAACACCAGCGTACATAAAAGCACATCCTCTATTACTTAAAGTAACATGTTTATAACCTGCATAATAAGCTGCAGATCGCTTCTCTCTTATCTCTTCTATAACAATTCCTGTTAAACCAGCAGATAATGCCGAAGTAGCTACTTGAGTTATTGTAAATGGAAATTCAGATACGCCAGCAGTTCTATACCCGTAAAAAACAACTTTCTGCTCTAACTCTTTGTCTGTAAAATGATTTCTACTTGGTTTCGCATAGATTGCTTCGCTTTCCTTTAAGATTCCTTCTAGTGATCTATCAAAATTGTAATCGTCAACTCCATTAAAATAAAAATGTTTCTTTTGACTAGATACCGTCTGGTGAAGTTGATCTATGTCATCAAGTTTGATCATTTTTAAAGATGCCTGAGTTCCTAAAGTATTCCTTTCACCCATAACTACTTTATAAAAGATCTGTTTTGCATGATCTCTATCATCAGATTCAACCTCAAGTATCTTTTTACTTAAAGAAGCGATTATTTTAACTATGTCATCGTCACTAATTTGGACATCCTCAACTATTTCATCTAATAATTTTCTAGCTTCAGTAATATTTTCTCTTGGGCATCTAATGTATAAATATGTAGATTCTAATCCTGCTTCTGCACTAAAAGATCCTCCAATCGATTCCAGATCAATGAAAATTTCATCAACATGCCTCCGATTCCTTCTACCAAAAGAGAATGAGTCGACAAAAACATTCATCAAACCCTCTTTTCCTATAGGATCATTTAGACTCCCTTTTGGAATGACATAACCTATCACTGATGTTAGAAAGTTCTCTTTATTCAATATGACCTAATGAGATTTTATTATGATCATGTACTTACTTGATGATTAAGTATAAAATCAACTGTATTATAGCTGTTGATCAAAGAATTGCACAATATAATACAATTTTTACGCAGTATCTTAAAATACAAAATTCTCCCCAAATGGTAGCTATGATCAAGCAGGCAGATGCTGTGTGTAAAAAACTACTAGGAAAAGAAAATAGGCATTCATTCGGTACTAGTTATGATCATTGCATGCGAGTAGCCTCATCTTTAATAGCAGAATTCAAAATTACAGACCCTTACATTATTACTTCTGCAATTTTGCACGATGTATTGGAAGATTCCAATTTCGATCATGAGAAATTAAAACAGATGTTTGGTAACCGAGTGTTTCACACACTTAAAGATCTTAACCGTAAAGACATCCGTTGGGAAAAACTTAAAAAGGCTTTTCCTGAAAAGAATTTGTATCGTGCGATACAAAATAGCCAAATAATGAAAAGAAAAAATCCCTCATCGCTCATAAAATGTATTGATAAGATCGATAATATCAGAGATATGCTATCAATACCCAAGAATGATGAAAAATATCGAAGAATTCCATATTGGATCGTAGAGATCAAACTATCGATACTTCCATTCGCTATGATGCATTATCCAATTATCGCATCAGTTATGAATAAAGAAATGGCCTCAATTGAGGCCGTTTTTTTCAATAAGGTACAACGCTTATTTAATGACTACTCTATCCGCTTGCAAGAAGCTTTGTACATCTGGGAGAAGATTTAAATAAACTTGTGTACCTGCTCCACTTAGATCTCCTTTTGATCCTGGCATAACAAGATATTCAAATGTGTATGTCTGCCCTTTTACCATTTCAGAAGAACTAAATGACATATAATCGCTTGAAGATGTTCCCCATTTGTTAACATTTGGACTAAAATTGTTAAAGAAGTTCTGATATATCAATAATGGAATCATACGGTAATCTAAAGTCACAGGTGTAAAACCAGTTGGTAAGAAGTCTCTGATGATCACATCTTTGAAGTTTTCCATAGGGGTTACGCTGATCTGTACTTTAACAACATTATCTTCTGTAATTTCGCTCGAAGGAACCTCAGCTCCAGTTGTAGCATCAATATATTTTCGAGAGATTACAAAATTCTCTAGCTGTTCTGTAGATGGTTGTACTCTTTGATTTATTGTAAGAATAGAGTAAAGCTCAGTATCACCTTTTTTAATTATCTCAACAACATTCTCTCCTTGTACAAGTAGATCACTAGTTATCAAAGTTTCATGTCTTGAGAAATTATCCTTGTTATCAAAAATAAAACTACTTACAGCTTTTCCATTTATCTTTATTTCAATTTCAGCACTATTTTGAACGAAGTAAACTGCATCCTGATCCCCGACCGCTATGTAATAGATCATCTCGTTATATTTCTCACTGTTGATCGATGAGTATTCCAATTCTCTCATTAACCAGTTTCTAATCTCATATTTCAGATCCCACTCTTCTAACGAAGAGATCGAATTATATATAAAAGCTGTAACAAATAATGGATCTTGGCCTACTCTATAGATCGAATTCGTATCTTCCCAATGGACCATATTTTCATCATTTATCGATAATGCAACAAGATCATTCACTAACTGCTTATTTGAGCCTGTATTTCCAATATTATTAAAGGCATCCATTAACACTGCTATTGTTAATGCTGATCTCTTGGCTTCCTCTGACTTTCTATACAGATCGTAAAATCTGAAAGAGTACATCTGAGCAGTATCAACATCAACCAATGAAAGTCCATCAAATGCCAAAATTTTATCGTGTATAGAATATTTATCTGACTCAAAAATATTTATAAAGTAATTTCTCATTGAATTTCCAACAAAGCTGTTAACTTCAACTTCGGCATCAGATGCGGATCTAAATGCTCTTGCTGCGGTTACAGTAGATTCAAGTGAAACTGCATCATAATCGAACCACCCAAATCCACCTGATGAATCTTGGTTATTTCTTAAATATGACAAAAGCTCTTTTGTTTCATTCTTTAAAGTCGGTTTGCTTACTTGAACATTTAAATAGTCGAAATTTTTTATCATGAATGAGTTGTGAAGTATCGCATTAGAAAGGTTCTTTGTTGACAAGACACTTACATCTGCAGGATAGTTGAACTGCTCAATGGCAAATGTCCTTGATAATATTAGCTCCCCAAAGGTGTTGTACTCATCAAAATCTTCAATATCGAATATGTATCTTTCACTTTTTTCATTACTTTTTATCAATGAGGTTTGTACTGTTTGTCCAATAGCTGAATCTGAATAAACAGGAATATAAACTTTTACTTGATCAACAACTTCTTCTGAGTCTTTCAATGTCGCCAATATTTCAAGATTGTCATACCCAGCAATAGGTTCAAGTGTAAAATTTGTTGTTTTTCTAGTCTTTTGGGGTAAATTAATAGTTTTAGTTAGTTCCTCATTTACACACCCCAGACATGTTAATTTGATATCTCCATCAAATTCGCTATCGTAATTCCCTAAAACCATTTCCATTTCAACAACATCTCCAAGTCTAACAAATGAGGGTGTTTTTAGGTGCATGAATCTCGCTAGATTTGATTTGATCTTGCTAGAAGACACTCCAACTCCTTCATCTACTGCTACTGCAATAGCTGAAATATTCCAAGTGGTAAGATTATCAGGAAGAGTAAAACTTGTTTTAGCATTACCTTTATTATCTGTGATGATTTTACTGTTCCAATAAGCAGTATCAACAAAATCTTCTCTAGTATCACCCATTCCTCCTCCACCTCCTGCACCTCTTCCAAACATCACATCATTTACAAAAATTCCATTAGTGCCGAAATATTTTCCACCTGATATCAAACTCGTTACAACGGAATTTCGTAGGTCCTCTGTATCAAATTCCCAATAATATCCTAGATCCACCAATGATTGATCTACAGCCTTTACATTTAATAATGCTTTTACAGGCTTACCATCGAGATCTTTTACATTTATTTCAACCTTAACCTCTTCACCTGGATCGTAATCCTGTTTGTCAGTTTTGACATTAACTTTAAGAGTTCCATAGTCAGAATCTACACTTATATAAGTACATTTACCGATCCATCCTTTTACATTTAGATCTTGCACTACACCGTAATAGCACACATCAAAAGATGGATAATGAGATTGATCAACAGATATTGTTTCTTCATAATCTTCATCTGGATCTAAAGCGATCATTTTACTATCCATGAAGTCATGACCCGATACCAAGTAGATACCATTTACCTTCTCTGATGAATATAATTTTATATCTACAGTATCTCCCACATCAGCTGAATGTGATGAACTTTCTATATAAACAATTTCTGTATATCCATAGTCAAGATCTTTCTCCCAAACTGAAAATACATTATTATGCATCTCCTCAACTCCATCATATCTAAGTCGAACAGCATAATACCCTTCACTTACATCTTCGACTAAATATTCAGCGACACCATTTTCATCCGTTTTTAATTCCACTTCAGGAAGTGTTGTAGATTGGCTTATATAGGTGTATCTCTGTACACTTCTTTTAAGATATGGATCGTATTCTGGTTCCAACTCAACTTTTTCATACCATTTCCTAATAAATGTCGCATAAACAGTCTTGTTGGGTGTAACTGTTCTATCCCAAGAGCCTTTTGACAAGAATCTGACTGAAACATCATCTCCTATTTCATTAAAGCTTTTATCAACAACAACTGGCTCGACATCTGTACCTATTTCACAAACATTAACATATGCAGATGCTAGTAAGTTTTGAGTCTCATCATTTGCATTCACTTGAACTCGATATTTGTAATAATGTGTATCGCTACTATTACCATATGGTGTAAAACTAAACTCAGCATATCCATCAGCGTTCAATTCAACAATTTCATCTATATAAAGATCATCTCCACCCCAACTTGGTAGATCCACATACCCATAACTCATTGCAGTATCTTCATCAACCTCAATTCTATAGACAGATACTTTCACTTTCTCGTTAGATAGTGGTGTACCAGAATAATCCGATGCCTGTATAACAGCGTTCACAGTATCACCATTTAAATAATGTGTCGGACCGACAATATTTACTTCATATTTATATGTTGGTTTAACATAATCTCCGATCGAAATGTTCACATCATCAAGATATTTGTCACCATCATAAACACTAATATTTAAAGTACCAGATGCGAAACTTTTAGGAATAACATACTTAAACTCATATGTTCCGAAATTTTCGTCCACATCAACAACTTCTTCATAGAGTGGAGTGTCAGTATATGTACCAAGCAACATATCGTAGTAAGTGTATTTATCAGTAACTTTTATTGTTACCGAACTTATACTCGTACCAGCAGATATTTTATTATCAACGATCTGTTTTATGATCCCAAAACCTTTTACCTCATCTCCTGCCATATACAAAGGCTTGTCTAGTGATATTTTATTAGAATAATTCGTACCAGAACCAAGATCATACCAACTCACATACCAATCATATCCGAGATTATTTAATCTATTCGACCATAAACTTAAATTGTCAGAATTGTCGAGTAAAACTAGATCTGAACCCACACTTCTAAAATATCCTCTCGAATCAGTATTTACCACATCAACTATCTCACGATCTTTATAAACAGAAATATTTACACCGCCAACAGGTTGGGCTGAATCAAGATTAAACACCCAACCTTCTGTAGTTTCGTTATCTGAATAAGCTAGAATTGAAAGGTTGGATAATATAACGAACTTACCAATTTTATCATCACCTGATTGAGCCGTGACATAATATAATCCATTACTACCAGGTTGATATCTAAAATAATCTTCTACGGCTAAAGTACTTGTATAAATAGGCTCCTGATCAACAATAGTCTCGAAGGCATCAATTTCCTGAAGTACATAACTCATTAGTTTATCTTTATCCAAACGATACACTTTATATGTAGTTTCATCATAGTCGTAAGAGTAGGTTCGTAAAATGATTTCATCCACCATTGTTACAAAGTTCCTACTGTCATACCAACCAATGGCAGAACTACGATACTCACCCTTTGAATTCAAATAACCTGTTGTAAAAGTGAAAAGTGTATCTTCTCCTAACTTTTCACCAGCAAGGTTACTAAACTCAGAGCTTAACCTTACAGAATAAAGTGTTGATGTTTCTAAAAGTTTTGATGGAAGGAACACTATCTTCGTACCGACAGTTTGGAACACTCCTTCGACACTTGGAGTTATATTGAAATAATCACCAAATTGCTCTGAAGATATATTCAAGTGATTAAATTCAAACTCAATTGTTGTGTCTGTTGGGATATCTGTTACTCCATCTCTTGGAGTGGTTCCCATGACTGCAAACAGTGGCTCGACAGGGATTATCCAATCTAGATCTTTTATTATTTCCCCATCCTCGCCATATTTCGTTCCAGAATTAAGTGATATCTGATATTTTTGACCTCTAACAAGATCCTCATCAGGTTTGATTGTAATAGTAGTTGTGCCATCTTTATACTCTGAGGAATACTGTGCTGATACTTCAGGAGTTATTGTCAAAGCATCTTGAACTTTTGTTTTTAGTTCACCTTCGATCTCGACTACAAAGGCAGAATCTTCTGCAATAAAGCCGGATTCTGTAATTGAGGTTGGTAATAATGAAATATTTGGAGTTTTTTGCCTTGCGGTCAAATTTGAGAATGTATCGACCTGAAGATCATTCATTCTATTCCCGTTCAGCCATAAATATCCAGTTAAAGATGTTCCTAGAATGATAATAACTATACTTAGGCTAATAATGAGATTCCCAACGAAGTTATGGTGCTTAAAAATGCTTAAAAATGGCAATTTAAAAGCACTCTTTTTATCTTTATTTTTTATATTTCTGCTAATATCTTTAAATCCAGAATCATTCAACCTTTGGATCATCTTTTCATCCAAACTACTTAGATCCATAGTTGATTCGGATCTTCTAACTTTTGAGAAGAATGCTTTAATATATTCACCTAGCTTTGTATAGATCTTCTCATCATTTTTCGATTTTTTGTTTCTTTTATTTTTTCCCAAGATAGGAAATATTAAATTAATCCTTATAAAGTTGTAACCTTTTACCCGCAATAGCTTTTATCTTATCTAAAGCTCTATACAAAGACATTTTCACCGCACCCTCATCTTTATTAACAATTTCTGATATTTCTGAGAACTTCATCTCCTCATAAAATCTTAAATGAATGATCTCTCTCTCCTCTGGCTGTAATCCTTCAAGAATTGCTAAAACCATCTGTGACTCCTGATCTTTTATTAATGAGCTGATCTGATCTTCATCTTTAGAGGCAATAACTTCAAAAACATCTTCATCCATATCGACATTTTGTTTACCTGAACTCTTTCTAAACATATCTATCATCTGATTCCTAGCTACCGTATAAAGCCATGCTCTAACGCCATTTCTGTCACGATCTTCCATAATTTTATAGTTCTCAAGCAGTTTCATAAAAACATCAGCAGTAATATCTTCTGCCATGTCTTGCTTATTCAATTTCCTGTATACATACCAGTAGATCGCACTTCTAAACTCCAGGTAGTAAACTTCGAAAAGTTTCTTAGATTTTCGTGACATTTTCCCAGTAGTCTCATTGTTCTTATGTTTATCTCTCAACCCTAAATACGATTTAATATTAAAAAAGTAACAACTCTTCTGCTTCTTAAACTAACTTGCCAATTTCTTTAGCATTTCAACCTCATTCACAGCCGAATCAAAATTCTTCAATGCTGGTGTCTCTAGAATGAAAGGGATATTTTTCAATTTAGGATGATGTAATATCTTTCTTACAGCTTCCTCACCAAATTCACCCTTACCTAGATCGGCATGTCGATCTTTATGTGAATCGAAAGGCTTCATGGAATCATTTAAGTGTATAGCTTTGATCAGATCCAACCCTAATATCGAATCCATTTTCTCCACAACACCATCAAGATCATTGACCCAGTCATAACCAGAAACAAATGTATGCTGTGTATCTACAACATAACCGATACGATCTTTATGCTTTGCACCTGATCTCATTGCTGAAATTTCCTCGAATGTATCTCCCATGACCTTCCCTGCACCTGCTGAAGTTTCTAAAAGAAGAGTACCTCCTTCAACTTTGTCCATTACCCAATCTAAGCCATAAATGATCCTTTCCATCGCTTCTTCTGGAGTAAGATCAATAGCTGAGCCAGCATGGAATGTTAGACCCAATACTTCAAAATCTGGTACACGATCTTTTAACATCTTCTCAAGCTTAGCTGTTGCTCTAAAATGTGTTTCTAAAGAAAGTTTACTTAAATGAAACATCTGCTTTTCTTTTCGTGCAAGATTTATGAGGTAGATCCCATGTAGCAACATTTTTTTTACACCTGATGTTTTAGCAGTCTCAACGAATTTCTCTAATTCTGCGTCATCTAGGTCTTTTGTAGACCATCTCATTGGAGCTGTAAGCATTGTTTGGATACTATTTATATTGAGATCATCCCCATTAAGTAGAGATTTATACAAACCACCAGATGCTGAAACATTCGCCCCTAAAAACATTATGAAAAAAATGATCAATTAATAGATATATACTATTTAAATTTAAGATAAAGTTCAAACTTTGTTCAGAATTTTTATTTAAAAGCGAAAGTGTGTTGATCCGTAATTTATCTTTAATAACTTGGTGAATAAAATATCTCAAACCTCTGATATAATAAAATATGAAGTTTTCAGAAACACAAAAATTCGAGTTCTCCCTAATGTTTTTAAGCATACTTGCAGCTTTTTTATGGGGATCACTACTAGAAGATAATTTCCCTTACAAATTTTATGACCCAGCAGAAAAGAAAGTTATGGGGACAGCAACACAAACTGAACAGGAAGTTATTCCTAAAATTGAAGATGCGTTACAAGAACAGTATTTTGAATGCTTTAGTAATTCAGATTGCACTGCGATAGCACAAACTTGCTGTGGATGTAGTGAGGGTGGAGAAATGATTGCTGTAAACAGAGGAAAAATTGACGAATATAAAGCATCTTTAGATTGTGATAATGCAAATTATACTTGTATTGGTATAAACACATGCTATCCCAGAGAAGCTATCTGTGATCTAGGTATGTGCTATTTGAAAGAGCCAAACGAAGATCAAACAACATCAAGAATTGATTTTAATCTTGATACAAAAGCTGGAAGTTTGGATTATGCGATATTTTTAGATGAGTATCTTAAGTGTAGAAATGATCAATGTGAAAGCCTAGTTTCAGATATGGACGAAGATAAAAAGATCACATTGCAAGATTATTACATCTTTTTGGATGATCTTATTAGTGAGTAAGTACATAAATCGCAATAACTCACCGTTTTTGGACTTTCTACGATAATTTATCTGATCTTTTATTTATCATTTGTTTATTAAAAGCCAATTTTCGTTTATCTTTATTATTGCCCAAAGGCTAGGATTAAATTATAATCACTTCAGTTTAAATATAGGCAATGGAGAGGTGGCTGAGTGGCCGAAAGCACCTCACTGCTAACGAGGCAAGGGCTTTTTAACCCTTCGCGGGTTCGAATCCCGCCCTCTCCGCCATGTAATAAAAAACTCCTTCTGGAGTTTTTTTATTACATAGATGAAGAGGATGATGCGAACCCGGTTCGGGTTCGCAGAGCTGTGTCCCACGAATCAAGCGTCAGCGAAGATGAGTGGATGACACGATACGTACTTGAAGCGAATGAAATGAGCGAAATGTAAATCCCGCCCTCTCCGCCATGTTTTAATCATTAACTCTCTAAACCTCTAACGACATAATACCGGTTCAATCTCCCAGACCTTCCATCACAAAAAAACATCTCCTTTAGTGAAAAACCTACATTTTTCAATAATGTAAGAACTTCATCCTCTGAATAATAATGACAATATCTATATGCCACACTTCCCTTTCTCCAGTCTAGAATATGATCACCCTGATCCATCTCAGAGCTACTAATTCCAACAGATTCAGGACTTATTACACGATCAGTAAATCTATCATCTTTCATAAAATCCCAAATAGAAAATATTAACTTCCCATTCTGTCGCAAATGCTTCTTACATAAAATCAGGATCTCTTTTCTTAGTTCATTATCTGGAATGTGGTGCATAACACCGAAGAGGGTAATTAGATCAAAAGATTTATCATCAAGGTATTGCGACATCTTACTTAGATCTAATATATCGATCTCTTTGAGAGTAACTGCTTTAGTAACTGAAGATCCCAGTCTTTTCCTCGCTTTTTCTAATAATAGTGAAGATGAATCCATTCCGTAATATTTAAACTTCACGCTTTTATCAAGTAAGAAACTGGCAAATCTACCATTACCACACCCGATATCAAGAATCTCCTTAAATCTATCCATATCACCTAAATATCCTTTATCATACAAAACTTTCCACCCTTCCCAGTAATAATTGCGGGTTTGATCAAAAGAATCTCCAATCTCTTGGTAAAACTTCTTGTTCAGGTCATTCAATTTTTTAACTGCTACTTGATCCATAACCAATTATACTATCTAATACTTCATCTTTGTTGATATTACGCTATAATCACCTTATGTATCGAAAGTTTGATCCAGAAAAATATGAGTATAAACTGAAAAAGATCCTTTTAAAGCTTAAGGATATTGATTCACCTCAATATAAAGAAGTCAGAAAGATCTTAAGTCAATATGTTAAAGATGATGGGGATTTCTTTAGTAAGGATGAGCTGATATCTGGTTATCATTTTCTTGTTGAGAAGCAAGTAATCGATAAAGATGATGACCTTCTTCAAAAGATCCGTATGAAGCCAACTCGGACAATGTCAGGTGTCACTACTGTAACAGTTCTAACGAAACCGTACCCTTGTCCTGGTAACTGTATCTTTTGCCCTGATGATATTCGAATGCCTAAAAGCTATCTTTCTAGTGAACCAGGCGCACAGAGAGCTGAAAAGAATCGTTTTGATCCATTCCTACAAACATTCAATCGACTTGTTGCTTTGCACAATATCGGTCATAACACAGATAAGATCGAACTAATAATTTTAGGCGGAACTTGGTCCTTTTATCCTGAGGAGTATCAGATCTGGTTTATAAAAGAGTGTTTCAGAGGACTTAACGCTTTTAATGATGATTTCGTCAATGAGAAAGATCCAGACAAATATGATCCGAAAGAAGGTTCTGCAACTTGGGAAGAATTGATCAAAGAGCAGGTAAACAATGAAACTGCATTTTCAAGATGTGTTGGGTTAGTTGTAGAAACCCGTCCTGACTATATTTCAGAAGATGAAGTTTTACGAATAAGAAAACTAGGTGCAACAAAAGTTCAAATAGGAATCCAAAGTTTGGATGATGAAATATTAGTGATGAATGGGAGGGGACATACTGTTAAGGAAACAACTCATGCGATCAAACTACTAAGATCAGCTGGTTTTAAGATACATGCTCATTGGATGGCAAATTTATATGGCTCTTCAATAAGTAAAGATATTTCTGATTACAAAAAGCTTTGGCACACAGGTATACAACCTGATGAACTTAAGCTTTATCCCACTTCAATTTTAGCTGGAACGGCTCTGAATAAACTGTATGAGAAAGGGAAATATAAACCTTTTGATCATGAGGAGCTTATGACTGTTGTTACAGAGGCCATGAGAAATACCCCAAGATATTGCAGGATCACGAGAGTAATAAGAGATATTCCTTCAACAGATATTATTGAAGGTAATAAATACACAAATTTTAGGGAATTAGCAGAGAGAGAATTGATAAAAAGGGGTGACCCATGCCAATGTATTAGATGTAGAGAGATCAGAGATCAAAAACTTTCTGAAGATGATCTAGTTTTAGATAAGATCGTTTATGAGACATCAATAGGAACTGATATTTTTCTATCTTTTAAAACTAAGATCTCAGATAAAATTGCGGGATTCTTAAGGCTTACATTGCCTAACGAAGAAACAACAATGTCCAATTTTGTAATAGAATTAAGGAACAAAGCGATAATAAGAGAAGTTCATGTTTATGGTCAGGTTGTTGGTATTGGAGATAAAGAGGAAGGAAGAACCCAGCATTTAGGAATAGGGAAAAAATTGATTGCAGAAGCTGAATATATAGCTAAAGAAAAAGATTATAAAGGTATCGCAGTTATTTCAGCTATTGGAACAAGACAATATTACCGCAAATTAGGTTATGTAGATGGAGAGCTCTATCTTAATAAAGAATTTCAAGCTTATCTGAATTGATAGCTTTTATATTACTTAATTCTGCCTACTTCTCGTTTCTTGATGCGTACCACTTCTCTGCATCTAAAGCTGCCATACATCCCATACCTGCAGCTGTTATTGCCTGCTGATACATATGATCATTAACATCTCCACAGACGAAGACACCTTCAACACTTGTGTGTGTTCTTTCTTTAGCAACAATATAACCCTTTTCATCTTTTTCAACTGAATCACCTAAAAATGCCGAATTTGGTTCATGGCCTATTGCTAAGAACATGCCATCAACTTTTAATTCGCTAGTTTCATTTGTCACATTATTTTTCAACTGAAGTCCGGTAACTTTGCCATCACCCAATACCCGCTCTACTTCACTGTTCCAGATCACCTCAATTTTTTCATTACTGAGAACTCTTTTCTGCATAGCTTTTGAAGCTCTTAGTTCTTCTCGCCTGTGTACTATATATACTTTATCTGCGAATCTTGTAAGAAAGGTTGATTCCTCAGCTGCACTATCACCACCACCAATTACTGCAACAATCTTTCCTTTATAGAAAGCTCCGTCACATGTAGCACATGTTGAAACCCCTTTACCCCAAAGTTCTTTCTCACCTGGAATGTTCAATCTACGAGGTGTTGATCCTACAGCAATTATGACAATAGGAGCTTTATACTCTACTCCATCTGCCCAAACACTTTTTTCTTCATTGGACAGATCGACCTTATCTGCAAATTTATAAACCATCTCTGCACCCTGAACTTTTGCCTGCTCGAACATTTGAGTCATTAATTGTGGTCCTAAAATTCCTTCGGGGAATCCAGGAAAATTCTCGATCTTTGTTGTTGTCATTAATTGCCCTCCATACTCCTGACCTGCAATGACTAATGTCTTAAAATTGGCTCGAGAGGAATATATAGCAGCGGTTAATCCTGCTGGCCCTGAACCTATTATTATTACATCATAATTTTGCATAATATTTTTATTATCAATTTATCTCAAGATATCTGAATACTTACTCAGATATTCTACACTTAGATGAAAATAGACTCAATCATTATCTATTGAAATAATGAACAGGTACATAGACAAGCATTACAATGATCAAAGGTATTAACGAAGCTATGCTATCAGTAAAACCGAAAAATAATACAAGCAATCCAGAAACAAATAGAAATATCCTACCAACGACTTCTCTATCCAAATATAAGCTTTTTGATTTTATTCCTTCTCTTATATTTTTACTTGATAAGAATCCATAAAGGAAAGAGAGTCCTACCAGAACGCTTAGCATATATTTAAAAAGAGGCTCCAAATAGATAACATACTTAAAAGAACCTTTCCATAAAAGCCACACAATAGAAAAAAGTAGCGTAAATAGGCCTAAGAACCAATTAATATTTCCATGACCTTTGATCAGATAATTGACGAAAAATGCCGAACTCAAGATGAAAATAAATATCCAGCTATTTGTTGTAAATAGAAGAATTGAAAGTGTGATCAACAAGATAACAGTGCTTAGCAGATCTATATCTCTTTTAACGCCTCTTGTTATTATTCTTAAAGCAAATAGTATAAAAAGAGGTGCCAAGAGATTTATCTCCACTTTTGGGTCGATATATAAAACTGCTACTGTTGTTACTATTTGAGCTAGAACCGCAGTCAAAAGGTCTTTAGAATGATACTCTTTTCCAATACAAGTAGCTAAAAAAGACAGGATCGATACCGATAAAGCAACCTTTAAATTGAGAACCGAGAATAATTCTTGAGTAACAATTAGAACCGAATAGAAATACAAGATCAAAAATGACCCAACAAACCAAATAACTATGAATCTGTCTATTTTATTTTTTAGATCAGGTGTTCTGATCAGCAGTAG
This sequence comes from uncultured Candidatus Saccharibacteria bacterium, assembly GCA_964540605.1. Lineage (GTDB taxonomy): Bacteria > Patescibacteriota > Dojkabacteria > SC72 > JAHDCA01 > CAZINM01. The sequence goes on along the minus strand of CAZINM010000010.1, from coordinate 6,314 downwards.
ATCCGTTCTCAATTCCATAGGTATTATTATTCAAAAGCCGATCCGCTACATAATTTCGTACTATCTCTAAGACAAGCCTCAATGAATATTTCATCAGCATCATCAAGATATAGATCTGATCCAGAATAAGTGATCAATGGTTGCTCTATATCTAAATAAACATACTCGTAATCTGGAGAATATAATCCTGGGTTTGAGCTGTTGTAATCAGGATTTTCCTCAACTAAAAGATATCGATACTCTGAATTTTTATATATTCTAACTGCACCATCTGCGATCTCTTCAAATTCTTCCGTCAGTTCGGTAGCCATAAAACCTGTTGCGCCTGGAACAAATAAAGCAGAATCAACAATAGTTAACTTTGATGATGTGTCTTTACTTACAGATATCTCATAAGTGGTTGATTCGTGTATAGGCCAAAGACCATTATTCTCTGGTTTTATCATATCTGCCTCTTCTTCATCTGTTAAATAACTAAATGATGAATTAATAGCTGATAACATCCAACCAGACGGAATCCTTAAATATCCACTATCTCCTATTTGAATTGTTTGTACAGGACCTTCAAGATCTTTACAATCACAAACCGGAATATCTACATCACAACCTTCCTCGCATTCTGCTAGATCTTCTTGGGTGTCAAATAATGAATCAAGGCAAGTTTGGTAATCCATATCCAAAGTATCACACCTAGAATCGCATTTATCTATCTCAAGCTTCGATGTAACCAAATATGTAACACCAATTGAAACTAGTAACAAAACAAATCCTGCCATTAATCCACCAACGATAAGAACAACTTTACCTACAGATGATCTCTTTTTTACTTCTTGAGGTTTTGCATTATTTTCAGGAGCAGGCTTTACCTCCTTTTGTTCGGCTTTTTGTTTATCTGAATTATCATTTTTCACCTTATCAGGGTAAGCAGTCTCAGTATTCTTCGTTTGATCTTTTGCATCAACTTTACTGGCTTTTTCAACAACTTTTTCGTTTAACTTCGAGTCTTTTTTGTCAGCCATTTGTGAATTAACTTAATTTATTCAACTATAAATGTTTTCATAACATTATCACACGCACTATAATCCATATCTTCAGAGATACATTCAACTATTAATCCTCCAATATCTCCCTTTACACAGATTCTACCATCTTCAAGTTGTTCCTGACAGGCTTCTGCTGGTAATGCTTTCGAAACATACACATATTTATTTTTACTCTCTGAATAAACCCTTATCATATCAGGATAGCTACTATTTCCGATGATCCTATGAACTTCTGCGGTTGTAAATGGGAGGTTTGTTTGGTTAGATGAAAAGATCAGAACAGATTTTCCATTATCCATAGTAAGCTCTGTTTTTGGCATCTGACCAAACGATTTATATGCAACAACTTCAAATGAATCTGCCCTTCCTGCCATTACCGTAACTAATTGAGATGGTTCAGGTTCATCAACAAACCAATAATAAATAGGTAGTTCAAACTGTGTTGAAGTATCATACTCTGATGTCGAACATGAAATTTCGGTACAATTAATTGTGCCTTCGTCACATAAGCATGAATTACATCCATCTTTTGATATAAACTCCTCGTCAGATAAATATGTTTGTGTAAAATATGTGCAACTTAACTCCGAATTTTCTATGGTATCATCACTAACTCCAGTAACACATTCAAATCCAGAAGTTGTGCATGTACAAGACATATCTTCTTCTGTATTGATCATTTTCTCGCCAATCTTGTAAAGCTCACCAGCTCCTATACAACGGCCAATATATACATTTTGACAAGTTGGGAAGCTAGAAAGGAACCTCACATAATAATTTCGATTGCCATCAAGTGTGTAATATGTGCTCGATTTTCTTGCAAAAACCTCAACTGTGCTACCTTCAATACATTCATCAATAAAAGCATCTTCAAGATCATAAGATTCCAAACCTTCAAAATAGCCATTGTTTACATTCTCAGAATTGGAAAGATTCTGAATATTTCTATCAGATCTTAGTAAAACAGGTTTCTGGTCTACATACATATAGATGTTTGCTGTACCGTCTTTTGCGTATCTAATAACAAGATCTTCGATCTGACCTGAGAATTTTTCTTCTTCAACATAACGATTTATGTATGAAAGAATTGATCCTTGGAATATTATTACCGCCAATAACCAAAATGCAGTCACTCCGAAAACGATCTTTATAAGTCTTTTGATCTCAATGTTTGGAGAAAGTGTTGCTAACTGCTTTAAAAATGGCAATTTAACAGAATTATCCCTCTTACTTGATTTACTTCCTTCACCTTTGCTTGGATTAATGAACTCTACAGGTTCTGAAGTAGATATAATCTGTTTGATCTTTTTAACTCTGAGAAATACGAAAATAGAAATTACAATCCAAGCGATCATAATGACCCTAAGTAGTATTGAATCGAAATAGCCAATTAACCATTCAGCACCTGTAGCAGAACATTCAGGTAATAAATATCTTCCGTAATGCAGAACATATGGAGTTACAGAGGCCCTATTATCTATCATGTTACATTGGACACTCTCTACAAAGAATTTTTGCAACCAGATCAGTGCATACACAGAACCAAACATTTGAGCTAGGTTCAATGATTTATAAAATTTTAAGGACAGTGACATAAATGTATATAAATATGATTAATCTCTATAAATTTATAGCACAAGAAAACGACAAGTGCATTATTATTTATACCAATAATTCTTAAATTTAAGCTCTTTGATAACTTACCGTTACGGACAAAAGAGAAAGCTAGGTTGGATATCTAAATCAAACATCTGTTGCCAAACAAACATAGTTACCGCCGAAACAAAGATAATTATTATCGTGGCCATTATATAAGGCCTACTTCTGATCCAACTTATTGAGATCTTCCTTGTGATAAATGATAATAAAAATAGTAGCTGAGACAATATAAGTATTACAAGAATAAGATTTCCAAAAGAAGACTCGATCATACTAACTCCTAGTAATAAACCAAATGGTACTGATACGGAAATTATCTTCACAATATTAACCTTATTCTTGCTCAAAGGTTTTTTTGAATCAAACCAGAGGAGATAGCAGTAAAGAATTAAGATAAAAGTATAAGGGAGAAAATGTCCTAATCTTTCATCAAAAAAATAAACCATAGGTCCGAGATGCATTAATGAGATCTCTGCCTCCTCAGCCAGAACATTAACTAGGTTCATAGACCAATGGACACCCATTGACCAGGTGTAGGAAATCGCAATGGCAAAATAGAATATAACAAACTTCCATCTATTCCATACCTTAATATGATCTTTCTTATCTTTTCGATAATGGATCTCTGTCAGGCTTAATGAGAGGAATACCAGCAAATAGATTGTCATAAAGATTTCAGCGAAGTGATCGAGACGGATACCGTAATCATTGATTTCGTAACGAAGGATCGGTGTATAAATGGCAATGATCCAAAGAATAATTACTACAAGTAGTGAGAGTATTAAAATTTCAGGTTTTAGGTGCCTTAAACGGGCAGAAATTGACATATACTAATAATAACATTATGTGGGAGGGAAGTTATAAAAAATCATAATGCCTTATTTCAAGGCTGTGACATTATCAAAATATTATTACTATGGTATTATTCGAACATGGAGCGAAAAAAAGGTGCAAATGAGTATAAAAATTATATAGTCGATTTTTTTAAAAACCCCTTGAGAAAGGTTAGCTTAATTGATCTTCTTTTATATATTCCTTTCATCTTATTCCTTTCTGGCATCGTTATGACAAGAGAATATAATTTTTTATTTTTAATACCCTCATTTCTTGCATTTGTTTACAAAATGAATAAAGGTTATCTTCCAACAATAAGAGATCTTGCGACTTTAATTTCTATAGTCGGAGGTGCGTATATCGCATATAGAGCTCACTCGATAGGGAGTTTAGGGCTTATATTAGGCATACTTACAGGTTTTATACTAATTACGACATATGATCTAATAAATGAAGAAAATGGTGGTGAAGAATAAAATTCTTGAATACGACTTTCTAGGTTATAAAGTAAGAAAATACTTGTATTTTTTTGTTGGACTTTTTGTTTTAACGATTATTATTGCAATATGGATTGGTTTGCTTGAATCTTTTAGATTGGTTTTTGGTTCTTTGTATGCCCTATTCGTTCCAGGTTTTTTAATAAGCCATATTTTCTACGAGAAGAACAAGATCGATTTGACAGAGAGATTATCATTAAGTTTTGCTTTATCGATCTCAGTAGTTCCTTTGATAGTATTTTATCTTAATATTGCAGGTGTCCCTGTTAGTACTTTAAACTCAGTTTTAACAATTAGCGGAGTTTCTTTGTTGACAATAATTTGGTTAGTTTTAAAGAAAAAGATCTAATTTACAAGATAAGGTGGAAGGTAAAGTTTTGCTATTATTTTTGTGTAGTCACAGTAACCTTCTTATAATATTTTCTACTGGAAATTAATTATCGTACTTGTAATTATCTCGAATTCTAGAAAATATAATACCTGTGAAATCTAATGGGGTTCCAGCTTTATAAACAGGCACCATATTGATATTTCCATTCATTTCAATATCATTTACGAACATTTTACAATCGATACAGTATTTTATTTGTGAGTATGACATCTGGACTCCACTTCTTCTCTCTTCATTTATAAACTCAAATGTATAATGATTTTCTCTACTGTTTTTAATCGGTTCAAAACGAATTTTTGAAATTCTAGATTCTCCTGCATTCTTTATCTCCCCTTCTCTAATTATTTCGTTATTACTATCTTTTAATGCCCAGTTAACAACCCCCTTTTCCCCTGAAAGCTGAAGATCAAAACCTGCTAAATTTTCACCTCTTCCTAAAAATTGTTGTAATACAACAGCACTTCCTAATTCTGCATATTTTCCCACATCATAATTATATGCATCAGGAACAAAGAATTGCTCGATATCATAATAGCGATCGAAAATAAATAGCTTTAGTAATGGTGATACAACCAATATAATTGCAGCAATAGTTAAATATCTTCGTTCAATTTTTTGTTTTGTTTTATATAACTTCTTTTTCATCTAGAGATAATATCTTTGGAGTATAAGTGATATTGAATAAGTTAAGTAAATTAGTGTCATGATAAAAAGTCCTGAATAAATGTACTTATGCCATCTATTTGGGAATATATACTCCACTCCTTTAACAATTAAAAACATTATTGGAAGCAGTATCGGAAAATAATATCTACCTTGAACTGGAAAGTAGAGATAACAGTTGGGGATGTAAGTCTTTAGATAGAGATAGCAGAAAAAAGTCTCAAGAGAGATTATTGGAATTCCAATAAACCAAAACCATGCTTTTAGTGAATCCTTTTTCCGTAAAGAGATAAGTAGATACTTTAAAATCCCAAGGATACTTATTGCAAATAAAATGACAAAAGCTGTGACTATCCATAAGGGTACTTTTGTATCTAACCATCCAAAATTTCCTACAAAGTTTTGTGCTAACAGTGCTAAACGAGGATAAATAAGAGCCCTTACATAGTTTAGTATAGGTAGATCTGTACATGTTTCAGTGAGTTTATACGCAGTTCCGACTACTACATCAGGGGAATCTTGACCCAAATTAACCATAGGGTAAAGTTGTCTATAAATTAGCAGTCTAGTAATAAAATAGATCATGGATGGTATTAAACCTGCTAAAAGGATAATAAAACTTTTTATGCCGATCTTTTTTTCTCGGATTTTGCTTATTAACGCGACACTTACGAACACCAATAATGGTACATATTGGGCTTTTGTTAGTAGGCCTGCATTTATCCATAATGATAGTTCCAAAAGGTTCCAGTAATTAACAGTTTTTTTTGCACTAAAGATCTCGTAGCTAATAACAAGTGTTGCAATAGAAGCTGTTGTTAAAAGTACATCATTGTTTATTCCTGCAGTAACGAAAAGATACATTGGAAAAAAATTAGTCATTACTAATAAGGCACTCTTTGCATATTTTGAGATCTTGAGCTTTTGTACAAAACGGCTGGTATAGAAGAAGGTGATCAAAACGAAAACTATGTTAAACGCTCGAATCAGATAAAGTTTGTTAATAATATCCAATCCTTTTGATAAAGAAAAAATTAAGGCACCCCATATGTGATAAAGTGGTGGATGACTAAAAACATAATGTAATACACTTTGTTCATCGGCAATAAGTTTCTCGTCAACTGTAATATCATGATAATTAGGATTTCTAGAAACGAATGGCGTTTCGTACTCTTTTATTGCATCAAGTATTTCGGAAACTAACATTCATCTTGCAATTGCCTCTGA
>CAZINM010000009.1:0-20750 GCA_964540605.1 uncultured Candidatus Saccharibacteria bacterium | reverse complement strand
CACATCCTGGAGAGTATATGTTCGAAGCTGATGGATGGTATAACTACGATGCTGTTAGGATGGCTGATGCTGGATATGCAACAGATTTCTCAGGTTTATGGAGTAGTTTAGATCATAGTTTAGGTATTTTTGATGGTGCTGCAAAAAGAGGAGTTACATCTTTAGTTTCAGATATGGGAACAGGAGAAATAGGTATCGTTGAATGGGGAGATTTCGATCTGGCTGAGGGTGAGGAAATACAACGCCATGATTACAATTTTGTATATGATGTTGAATCAACATCAGTTCAATTTGCAATATCAGATTGGTGGGATTCTTGGTATGCAAATGCATGTAATAACCAAAGTTGCATGACTGATAATAGTGGTGCACTATTCGTTAGGGTATATGAATGCGTTGCAAGAGAAGCAGAAATTACAAATCCAGCAACAGATGGGGAAGTTGTATCTGGTGATGTTACACTTGAAGCGTACCTAGTTGATGATGATTTTGATAATGTACAGTGGGCTGTAAGAAAAGGTACATGTGCAGCTGGTACTGGCACTGTTATGGGTAATGTAGATGGATTCCATGATACTTTTGATTGGATTCATGACGGATATTTAACCTACAACTTTTCAAAAACATTCAATGTTGATTCATGGGAAGAAGGTAAATACTGTTTTGTATTTAATCCAACAGAAGATGCCGGTGAACCAAATATTAGGTTAACAAGGGAATTTGTTGTAGAGAATGATAACGATAATGACGGTGTATTGGACGAAGCCGACTTCTGTGACTATTCAGTAGATGATGCAACAAGTGCCGGCTTAGTAACAGGATTCATGGATCTAATGTACAATCCATATTATAAAGAATGGGGACAAAACAGATGGCTTTACACTGAATTGGGTTGGGCACAGAAAGTTACTAAGAAAAAATCAACGACATACAATGTAGACGCTGAGAAATACACCATGGGATGTACTTGCCGAGACATGTTGACTGAACTAAATGCACTTGGAGATTTTGTTGGCCATTGGAAATATGGTTGTAGCTCAAGTATTTTAGAGCATTTCAATGAGGATGCTTCAGATGGTGTTATCGATGGCTATAACTTTAATAGACATTTAGAAAGTTTAAATGTCTACGCTAAAGAGAATGGTTTAAGTAGTTTACCAGTAAGCACAATTGATCCACTGAAACTTGGCAAAAAGTATGTTTTAAGATCAAGTGGAACAGCTAATGCAGGAGACACCATCGAGTTTGATGCAATGTGTTCTGTAACATCAAGAATTCCTGGAGACACTTGGACAGATCTTGTTTCTGGTTACCATTCTTATGGAACGGAGCTTCTAGATCTGTATGTAGGTACTGAAAATGTTGATTGGGGCGATTGCAATGCCGATCATGTATACAAATATGAAGTTATGGGAGATGGTTACCCACTCTCTTTCTACATAAATGATATATATCCATCAAACAATTCAGGTTTCCTTACAGTAGACATATTTGGATATCTTTATTAAAGATATCTTTAAATAGCTAAAAAGGGGGGCGAGAAGCTCCCCTTTTTTGTTATAATTAGGAATATTTTTGTAAACAATAGATTTATGGGACAGAAGATCACAAATGAAGGGAAATGCCCTTACTGTAATTCAACAAGAAAAGGGGCTTGGTACAGAGGTTTATATCCTCAAGATGAAGAACTTCTTGAGATCCATTGTAATACTTGTGGTGCAGCATGGAATCCTGATTTAACTCCAAGAACATTACCTTGTGAAGAAAGGTTGGAAACTCTTGGTGTCTTGCAAAAAGTTAAAGAATTAGAATTACCTTATGTAGAAGGAGATAAGCCAGAATGGTATAACTCCTTGAACAAGGCTTAGATATTAGAAATATTTTTTACTGGTTTTTCTACAATTGGAAATTTTACCTTAATGATATTTTTAACAGCTAATATCGTATTAACTCTTGACTGATATCTATACTATAAGTTATATTCAGAAATCCTTTTTTTAGGAGGCTTTTATGATTTAAAAAAATCTAAATCCAAACTTAAAAATCAAAAAGAAAGGAGGTTCACGCTAATGGCGAAAAGCCAGAAACCTGCCACTCGGCAGGATAAAAAAGAGAGTGAGAAAGGTAGTCAAAAACCGACTGCCAAAACTAACGGCAAGAAAGGTCATTAACTAGACCCCGATTGCCTGGGTGGGCTTACTTTGATTTATTATCACATGAGTAAGCCCACTTGTAGCACTTGAGTTTCTAATATATCTTGATCCAATTTATCTATTTCAGATATCCATATTTTTCAAAGTATTAAGCATCCTGTTGGAACTTGGAGATGCGTGTACACACATCTCCAAGCGGTAGAGATGATCCCTATCCGGTAGAGATCGACTCATACCGTCCAACAGTTAAGACCGAAGAAAACGTCTTTTCTTCAGATCTTTGTGCTAGCGATCCACTAGCACAAGGATAGTTTTTAAAGAACAAAAAACCGGCTCCTTTGACCGGTTGTAACTCATTTCTAATCGAAATGTAAGGCGTTGTTATAATAAATTATTATAACATATAGTATGAAGAATACAAGGAAAAACACATTAGTAAAACGAATCTAAATAAAAATAATTCGTTTTGATTACAATATTATGGGTTATACTATCTTTTATGTATGAAAATTATGAATATATAAATAAACCCCAAAGTGATTCTCCAATTGATAGAGTTGATAGATTCTTATTAAATCCTCCTCCAATAATCACAAAGTAGTAGATGGAATTCAGGATATACTTTGTAATACAAAGGTTGAAGGTATAGAGGAAGTCAGAACTCAATAGAAAGGTTTCATTTAGATATCTTATATTGCAGAAAAGCCTCTTTAGAAACTGATTTTTATATTATGTTTAGAGCTGCAAGACGAATTCTACGAATCTGACAATATAATAATAATCGAATTGTAGAAGAAATAATTAATGATCGATGCTATGAATTCTTTACATAATAAGTTCCAGAGTATATATTTATAGGATGGGTTTATACAGTCGTGATCCTGAAAGATATTGTGTTGTAATAGTTGATGATCAAGAAGTAGTTAGTGATTATGAAGAAGCCTCTGCTTTAGTATCTTCTGCATATGATAGCTTAGAAGTAGACGGAAGATTAGAAGAACCACTGAGAATACAAAGATCCTTAGCCCTACATTTAACCGATATTCTTTTCAATACTGATCTAACGAGATTTGAAGCAATACCAAGTTTATTATGGGAGAAATTAGATTCAGAAAGAATAGTAACCCCTATTTATGAGGTAGCAAATTTAAGACCATCTGTATTTGCAAGGTTTAGAAAAAAAGATGAATTTCCTGAATATTTAACACAAGAGCATATTTTTAGAATAGAAAATGATAAAAGAGGCTTACTAAATAAGATCTATGTCTGGCACTCAGTTTTAGAAGTGATGAATGTTTTGAGAGATTGGCAATATCAAAGATGTGAAGTCCCAATTGAATCATTAATGGATTGTGCACATCAATTGTATCTCCTTATTTCAGACTCATCTGATTGCAGTGATACTGATCATCAACCAGGATCATTCGATAATCCAGTGAAATCTCCTAAACAAGTAAGAGTTTGGACTTTAAAAAGAATGTTAAAAGCTGTTAGAACTCATTTTGGGAAATGAATTGATTATGAAGTTACTAATTAAAGTCTAAAAAGACTTTATCTTATGTTTGAATAATCTGATCCTACTATCAATATAATATCTCCACTTCTTTCCACTCTTCTTAATACTTTTTTCTCTAAAGTGATATATTATTGCTTCTCGTAAAAATTCAATTTTCCAACCAGCTTTACGAACTCTTCCGAAAAATTCCTCCTCTTCCCCATACATGAATAATTCATTGCAAAGTAAACCAACCTCATCAAAAGCCTCTTTTTTTACTAAAAAACAACCTCCATTTAACATATTTACTGTATATGTATGATCAAACAAGACTTTATGTTTTTTAGAAAAAGTTAAGTGCTTGTAGATCTTCTCTAATGTTAGCAAAGTGAAAAGAGGTAAATTAGCATGACTGACTGTATATCTAACCTTATTATTTTGATCCCACTGCTCTACTGCCACTACGCCAACATCATTTTGGCTCTGTTGAATCTCAAGCATTATATCAATAGCTTTCTTGTTTATCTCAGTATCTGGATTCAATATCAAATAGTGATCAGCTTCTTCAGCTTTTATTCCGACATTTACTCCTTTTGCATATCCTAAGTTCTCATTCTGTTTTAGTATGCGCACCGAAGGAAACTTCTTTTCTATTATTTCAATTGTATTATCTGAAGAGAGGTTGTCTACAACAGTTATCGAAAAGTTTTTGAGGAGTTTACAAGAATCAATAACTGAACTTAAGCATGTCTCGATATCTTCCTTATTATTCCAGGTTATAATTACAATTGATAAAAGCTTATGCATAAAGCTATTATAATAAATTGACATATACGCTATATATAAAAGACTATGGAGGTTGAAGGAATGATAGATGATCTTCAACATATAGAGAATAATCATTAAGATTCATACCTCCTGAACCGTCCAGATCATAAATGCTATTAAAAGTATTTACATCTGATCTGTAATCAAGAAAACTGTCAACAAATAATCCATAATCTGCAAGAGAAACATTATAGTCTTTGTTAAAATCTGCAAAAGTTTGTTGAAATCCAGATGTACAGAAATAACCCCCTTCTGTGTTATTACATATCTCATCTTTATCACATGAGCCACAATTACCACCGCATCCATCATCTCCACATGTCTTTCCAGTGCAGTTTGGGGTACAGAATGTCTGGCTACCATCAACTGTCACATTGATCGTGTAAGTTTCGCTTGTTAAAACAACATCTTGATCTCCTAGTACTTCAATTAGTAAATTATATGCTCCAACTGATGCAAATTTCTTCTCTAGTAGATGATAGCTATTAGAGATGTTCATATTCTTATCGAAAGATAAAGTTCGTAATGTTTGTTGTATATTTGATGTATAAGGGCAACATTTCGCTTTTGATTCGTCATATATACATGGTTCATAGCAAAAATTGTTAACATATCTATCTGTGGGAAAACTTAATCTCCAAGTGCCAATAATGTCCGTTAGAATAACTTTGTCGACATGTTGAGAAACAGCTAATGCCTCTTCCATACCTATTACCCACATGTTCAATCCTAAATCATGTTGGTCTGCCAATTCTTTCAGTTTAAGGACTCCTGTAGTGTCATAATCTAACAAACTTGTCATTGGCCACCCATAATCCTCCCCTTCTATAAATGAAACAAATGCATATTGTCTATCAGTTTAGTTTCATCATTTCTCTCTTCTTCAAGCTTCTGCAATAAAACATCTAAGTAATTATAATACCAATCAACATATCCAAATTTAGTTACACTTCTACAATCTTCACTTAATTCTGCTTCTGTGATGCCCTTTTGTACCGCAATAATATAAGGTATCAATTCATCTACAGCAAGTTCAATATCATCTATGCTATTTCTATCATACCCACGAAGATTCATTATTTTATGTACACCTTCATCTAATGTGATGCTTTCAACTCCGCATATTTGTTCGCCATCAACATATCTTTTATTGATCGAGGCCTTCTGTATCGTATGTTCTTTTAATGTTTCAATTTCACCTTCAGGCAAATAGGGATCAATTCCAAAACAAAGAGTTACTTCTCTTCCCATTTTTTGAATAGTAGGAATATCTAAGGTCGATGTTGACAGTTCACCTAAAAAAGCATTAATGAAATTTGTTGTATAAAATTGTTGCAGATCAATGGAATGTGAAATAAATGATGGTATTTCAAGGATTGTATTTAAGTTTTCTGTTAATTGGATCTCATTATTTATCTTTACTCGAACTTTTTTTGCATCCGTTGGATAATTTCTAATATGAGCGATAATTGTTGTTAGTTTATCAATGACTACACTGTTTGGTGTGATCATAACAGATATTTCAGTATTATCCTCTGCTAAAGATCTTCTAGAATCGTAATTTAGAAATATAACGAATGCAAAAATTATAGATAACGATATTATTACTTTTAGAATATTTTTCATTTTTAAAGGAAACATTTTTATAAGGTTCCGATATTTAAATATACTGATGTTTACATACATTGGCAAGTTTGTAACCATAAATAATAAGGCGAAAGATCGTATCTAAATTGATGCTTTTAGTAATGTCAGCATATATTTAGTAAAATAGTACAGATATAAATTTATTTCTTTGAATATGGAAGAAACAAATAGATTCCCTCTGTTAGGAGATCCGTTTCCATCTATGAAGGTTCAAACAACCCTAGGTGAAATGAATATTCCAGAGGATTATAAGGGTTCTTGGTTTGTATTGTTCAGTCACCCAGCAGATTTTACACCAGTATGCACAACAGAATTCCATGCATTTCAAGTTAAATATGATGAATTCAAAGCTCTTAATTGTGAATTGATCGGGATGTCAGTAGATCAGATCTTTTCACATATTAAATGGATCGAGTGGATCAAGGATAACTTAAAGACAGAAATAAAATTTCCTGTTATTGCTGGAACAGAAACTATTGCTCATCAACTTGGTATGATCCATTCAGGTAAAGGATCAAATACTGTTAGAGCTGTTTTCGTTGTCGATCCAAAAGGAATTAATAGACTTGTACTCTACTATCCACAAGAAATAGGAAGAAATATTAGTGAAATTGTGAGAGCCGTAAAAGCATTACAAGTATCTGATGAGAATGGAGTTGCAATGCCAGCAAATTGGCCAGAAAATGAACTTATCAAAGATAGGGTGATCGTTCCTCCTGCAAAAACTGTGGCTGATGCAGAGAAGAGGATGAAATCAAAAGAGTATGAATGTTACGACTGGTGGTTGTGTCATAAGAGCTTATAAGATCTAGTCCTTCATGTTAAATAAAGGCGGGAATATCTTTCTCGCCTTTTTTAATTTATGGCTTAATTATCGGATAGAGTTAACTCACCGAATACCATCTCTAAACCAATCCATTGGTATTTGTATTAGATCTACTGGAATGGAGTTAAGAGTAAAGAGAGCTAAACCTGCAATAATTAATAAATACTTAAGATATTTTTCAGTAATAGACTCTATTATATGAGTATAGAGAATATAAAAAGCACTAATTACTGGGAAAATGTAGCGACCTTGTAAAGCTAGTTCAATTATTCCATTCTCTAAATAAAAGCTATAATTTTCATAAAAAATTAATATCAGTGTATAAAACAACGATATGGCTACAAGAGAGTTTATTAATTTATTATTAAAAAAGATCTTTCTGATACCTAAAACAGCAATAATTGAAAAATATAAAAGATAATAAAAGAGATATAATGGCTTGATCTCATATACTTTATGACCAAGAATCCCAAAAATCCTTTCTGCCATGTAATATATCCAATCAAAAAAGTATGAGAAAGGATCTTCTCTTTCTTCTAGTAGATCAGAATATTTGTCTAAGGTATCAAATTCTTTCTTATTAAGTCCAAAATTCCTTTTATATATTTCATTATTTAAACACTGCTCATGGGTCAGAACTTGCTCACATGAAGGCTGAATTGATCTATATTTAATTAAGTTCTTTCCATAAAGTCCTATATTTAAAGCCATTATGATTACAGCAAAAAATAACAAAGCAAGATCAATTGGTTTAAAATTTTTAATGAATTTAACAGATCTATCTTTATAGATATTAAACAAGGTAATGACAAATATTATTGCTGCTAAAGGTAAGAATGTATATTTTGTAAGTGAGCCTAGCGATAACAAAAGTATTAATATAATAAGTTTCCTTAATGTTTTTTTCGATAGAAATTCAATTAAAAAGTAGATCGATGCTATAGAAAAAAGATTTTGGAGATTATCATAATTGACTGACCCAGTTAAGAATACGAACATTAATGTATTTGACAAGAAGAAAGAAGGAATTAATTGCAAATATCTATTCTTAATGATCTTTTTAGAAAGTAAATATGTAAACACAATTGTTAAAACACCATAGAATACATTAACCATCCTAAGTATCCTCAGGTTCGTGATCTCTGTTTCATTAATATTAATAATTCTTCCATTGATCCAATAATATAAGTAAGGAATTCTTGTTATGTCTCGATATTTGTATGTTTCTTCAGTATTTTCAGGAATTTCTAAAGTTGATGAATAAGCTTCAGAAACTTTTATATGGTAATCTTCATCTGGTGCGATACCTGGCTGAGTATAAATCGCAAAAAAACTAGCGAAAGCGGTAAAATACAACAAGGTTGTTAAAAAAAGTATTATCGTTATAATTGTTGTTTTATCTTTTGATAAAAGATTTTTAAGAATAGATTTTATCCTGTTCATTTTTTATTTTGAATATATTTTTTTGAATAATTTCTCTAGTTTATTTGCAATAACGCTTGTAGAGAAACGCTCTTCAAAGAGCTTTCTGCCATTATTACCAATATCTTCTAATCTATTTCTGTTTATATATGCTTCCTTTATAATATCAGCGAGCTTATGAAAATTACCCTGCTCTACTAAATAACAGTTCTCTCCGCTTGATAGGCCAAAATCCTCATCAATTTTGCCCAAAACTGTTGCTTTACCCATTGATAAAAACTGAAAACTTTTTCCAGTAATAACCCTTCTACCTTGTGGTGTATTCCCATATGGACCTCCTAAACATATATCAGCATTTTGAATATATGTTGGTAAGTCGGTGAACTTAACCCAATCTAAGTGTTCAACATTTCGGCTATCTAATTCATTAATTAAAGAATTGATCTTTTTTAGTCTTTTTGGATAACCTTTACCACCAATAATTGTGAATTTTATTGGTAAATGTTCAAGTTGTTTAGCTGCTTTAAGTACAATATCTACTCCGTGTAAAGGCAGTAGTGTTGAATAGAAGAACACATTGAAAGTCTTATTATGTTTGTTATTTCTGTCTTGCTTAATTTTTTGAAAAACAACTTCATCAGTTCCAACTGGAACATCAATGAATTTTTCAAAATCTAAATTAAATACTCGAGTGAAAAATTTTGAATGTAATTTTGTATCTGTTAAAACAAAGTCAGCATTTTTAACAATCGATTTCTCAACGAAAAACATAACTTTAGATATAATGCTTGAAGGTTTGAACACTTTTTTTTCAATTAGTAATGAATCGTAAGGTGACATCATTTCATCAAAGATCACTATTTTGTTTAAGATAAATAATCTTATTAGCCAATAATATTCGTGGCCCCTAAAACCAATTATATAAATATCTGGATCTTGTGTAAGTTTAATACGAATAAACTTTATAAATGTTTCGATATAACGATAAATTCCTTTGTGGGTATTTATTGCTTTAAAAAGCTCAACATTTTTGATCAAGCTTAAAGCTTTTACTAATGAAGCAGTTCGGACATAGCCTGGTGATTTATAAGCTAGTACATAACATATTTTTATTTTTGACATAACAAAGAGTTATTGAATTTGAAAAATCTCAACACACTAAAACAATAGAACTCAAAATCACATCACATTTTACTGTAAAAATACAAAATAATGGAGTCTATTTTGATCAATTTCAAAAAAATATAAGTTGAAACAATCATTTTTACTGATAAAGCCTCACTTAGATCGTTAAATGGCCATAAAAATTTATTATTAAGATATTTGGGGAAATTATTCTTTAGCCATAGAAACAACTTATTTCTTCGATCTAAAAGTTTTTTGTAGTCTGCACCCTTTCCTGAGTGTAGTAGATACCAAACAGATGCTTTAATATTGAAATATTCAAAATAAGCGACCTCTTCTTTAGGAATACCGATCTTTTCAGTATCATTTTTTATTTTCTCGAGAACTGGAACAAGATCTAAATGTTGATCTAAACCTTTTTGAACTGTATTTGAGACTGATCTTTCGTTGTAAACCCAGTTGTATCCAATGTAACCAATATATGAAACCTTTAATCTGAAGTTAGCAATTATATTAAAGTAGACATCTTCCCAAAGGCCTCCTGATAAAAATTCAATCTGATGCTTTTTTAAAGAAGATGTTTTATAGATTCTTCCCCAAGGTGCTACCATCATATATTTTGTCCATCTATTATCCTTTGCTTCTCTTTTGAATATTATCTCTCCATTTGTCCTAATTCTTCTATATCCGCATATAACTAGTTCACTGTTTTCTTTTTGTATTGCAGATAATAATCTCTCTAAATAATCTTTCTCAATATAATCATCATTATCTATGAAACATAAATATTCCCCATTTGCTAGATCAATGCCCTTATTTCTTGTTTTAGCTACTCCTTGATTGATTTGAGAATAGGCTTTGATAATTTCGGGACATTTGTTTTTGTATGAATCGATAATAGCTTGTGAATTATCTTTTGATCCATCATTAATTAATATAACTTCAAATTGTTTATAGGTTTGATGCAATATACTATCTAAACAGCTTTTAAGCGTCTTTTCTGCATTGTAAACTGGAATAATAATACTTATCATTGTTCTATTAATTAAAATGATGATATATAATCTTCTATTATAGATAAATCTAAAATATACATAACAATTCCATTATATAACGAGGCCAAGATGATTAGTACCGTGGTCCAATCGTTATTTGATGCTGGATATAAAAAAGTTGTTGTTGTTGATGATGGTAGTAAAGATGATGGATATAATGTCGTAAGTAAGATACCAGGAGTTCTTTTAGGAAAGCATTTAATAAATCGAGGCCAAGGATCTGCTTTACAAACAGCAATGGAGATAGCAATAGATGATGGCGCTGAGTATATTGTTCATTTTGACTCTGATGGTCAACATCAAGTTGAAGATATAGAAAGACTTATTCAACCTTTATTAAGTGGGGAATATGACATTGCATTAGGTTCAAGATTTTTGAAAGAGAATGATATCCCTTTTAAAAAGAGGATCTTATTAAAAGCTGGTATTTTATTTACTTTTTTTCTTTCTGGAATTTGGTTGACTGATGTGCATAACGGAATTAGGGCTATGACAGTTGAAACCGCGAAGAAACTTAGTCTGAAACATGATCGTTTTGAACATGCTTCTGAGATCTTGGATAAAGTTAAATCATTAAATTTAAGGTATAAAGAAATTCCAGTTACAATTAAATATACTGAATATTCTATGGCAAAGGGTCAAAGTATGTTTAATAGTATAAATATTGCGACAAAACTAATAATCTCAAAACTAAGAGATGTATGATAATACAATTTATTGGTAGTGCATTTATAATAATAATAATTTTGCAGTTAAGCCTTAAGTTTTTCAAAGATAAAGCTGGACTTGTAAAAAGTTTATTTTGGTTGGTTTTCTGGTTTTCGGTCTTAGTTTTTATATGGTTACCTAAAGATATTATTGATCAATTTGGTAGTCTAATAGGAGTTGGTCGAGGTATTGATGCTCTCGTTTATCTTTCAATTATTGCACTATTTTATTTGATACTGAAATTAAATAGCCGTATAGATAAACTTGAAATGAATATTACTAAATTAGTAAGAGAGTTAGCAAAAGTAAATGTTAAAAAATGAGCCATTAGTTTCAATATTGGTTGCTACATATAATTCATCAGAATATATTTCAGATTGCTTAAATAGCCTTTTAGATCAAACATATAATAATATTGAAATTGTAGTTTGCGATGATGCTTCAACTGATAATACTGTTGATATCGTGAACGAGTTAAAAAAGATCGAATCGAGAATTCAGTTGTTCGTAAATGAAAAAAATCTTGGGATCACTTTGAACATGAACAATGGAATTCACAACTGTAACGGTAAATATATTGCAATTCTTGATGGTGATGATTGGTCATACCCTGAACGCATAGCAAAACAAGTGAAAGTAATGGAAGATGATCCCGAAATTGTTCTTTGTTCTTCATTCATGCAAATATGTGATGAAAACCTTAATCCAGTAACAACTAGAAAATATCCTCTGTCTGATAATGATATTAGAAAGGCGATGGTAAGATATAATCCGATCTCTCATCCAGGTTCTATGTGGAGAGCTGAAACGCTAAAGAAAACATCTTTATACAACAATCATTTCCCAATTGCTCGAGATTACGATCTAATTGTAAGAATCTCCGAGTTTGGTAAATATCAAAATATACCTGAAGTGTTAATTAAATACAGAGTTCGAAATGATTCAGAAACTGCCAAAAGGATTAGACAAACCCAATGGTACTCATTTTATATTCAAATGAAAGCACATTTTGAATATGGTTTCCCCTTAAAGATGGGAGATATTTTTTTTATAACTGCACGAATAATCTCGACGATAATTTTACCTGCGAAATTACAAAGAAATCTTGCGAACAATTTTACAAATATTTCAGCGAAAAAGATTTAATTATTCGCAATTTTCAATCTTGAAAAGATATGATTTTCCACTATTGTAAACAAGATCATATTCTTCATAATCACCAATTTTATTTTGTGGAATTAATGGTTTCGAATAAGGTTGTTTCTCACCTTGATAATAATAATTAAAACCTTTATCAATAAGTTCCTCTCTGATCTCGCAATTAGTAATATCTTTTGATAATTCGATATAAAGTTGATAATTTTCGTAGGTATCTATGCGGTCATACTCATAAAAAGGTGTAGATATTTTGTTATCTGTGAATATCTCAATATAACCTCCTGCATCAGAAGAAAAAATAATATCTGAAAACATGTGTGCATTAATTAAGATCTTCTTATTATCCTCAAAATTTTCATCAATCCACTCAAAAACTTTTATATCATCAGACGTTACTACATTATGAGCGTCTTTTACGTATGATTTCGTTTGTTGATATAGCAGGTATCCAAGAAATACCATAGATGTTAATAAGGCTCCTGTAATGATATATTGCCACTTATTTCTATCTAAGAAATATTTTGTAAATAATTGATACAAATAAGTGATAATAAATCCAGTAAAAATGTATACGAATATAAAGATGCTAATTATATAACTCTCTATTAATATGGTGAAAACTGACATTTTAAAGGCTGAAAGAATAGCAAAAAATAATAAATTGATCACACTCCATAAGAATATGGTTTTGATCTTTCTATCTGATCTTTTTAAGCTAATTAGAAAAGCTATTGGCAAAGATAATATCGCAAGAATTGTTGGATAACGATTCCATGAGAGTAGATCAACTTTAATTTGATCACTAAGTTTTTCGAAAAAGTACCTAATTGAATCGATTGAATTACCAGTATCTAAATTGTAATAGACACTAGTTCTTTCTGGATTGGCTAATTCATCTGAAATTTCGATTTGATACTGATAACTTCTATATATCCACAGAAGGCTATAAATAAAACCAATTAATAAAATGAGATCTTTAAATTTGAAATGTTTAATATTGATCAAAAATTTGGTCACGATGTATATAGCACCCAAAATTGCAATCGGATAATGTGTGATAAAAAGTCCAGCAATAGTAAGGATCGATATAATAGTAACTTTGAAACTTTTCGTTCTAAAGTATTGATCAATAGAAAAGATCATAAGGAACAATAAAGGGAGTGCCATTATAAAAGAATTTTTACCTGCGCTAAAAGCTAGAAAAGCTGGATAGTACCCAACGGAAAAAAAGGTTGCAGTAATTAATGACCATATTTTGTTACGTGTAAAGTGTTTTAATGAAATATATGCAACTATTCCAGAATATGCGCTGTAGATCGCAGATAATATATAGACCTGCTTTGATACATCAAATCCATTAGCTAAATTACCGAAAGCAGAAACAATGTGTAAACCTGGTGAGTAAAAATATTCAATAAGCCCAGTTTTAACTAAATCATAAGCCATTTTTGAATGTGATATTGGATCGTGCAAAGATTGAGTGTAGTGGTTAAATAGCGGAGAAACTTTTGCAATGAATGCTATCCATAAAAGTAGTAATGCCATTAGATCGTATGAGGATATCTCAGTATTTAAATCTTTAAATATCTTTCTGTTGATGAAAAATATTATTGATGCAATATATAATGCAATGAACATTATTATGTTAACTGGGATTGATAAAATTGCAAAAAACGAAATGAAAACTGTAAAAAGAGTTGAGAAAACAGCAAAGCTGAGTAATAAATGTTCAATTATGTTCAACCTTGATTCGAAAAAATAGAGACACCACCCGAAACCTAGCAATATCCAAACAAAATAAATAGCTGGTTTAATGCTAAATATCACAAGCAAAGTTGATAATATTAACAATATATAAAAAATTCTCTCAATAAAGTGAGCTCTCTTGAATAGTAGTTCAATGGAATTTATAAATTGATCAAGATCGATCTTAGGCCCTTTTTTAGTTGATTCTTGTTCAAATCTTGCTATTTTTGTCATAGTTTTGATCATAATAATGATTCTACTATAGAATTGTAATACATATAGAGAAATAATCTAGCAAAATCAAATGAAAATATGTAAATCATCTTCTAATTTAATGAAGGATAGGGGAATTTACTAAATGAATTAATTAAAAGTATTATTTAAAATCTATTTGATCACCCACCAATTGAATTTCACATCATTTGCTTCAGGTTTATTCAGTTTAACCTTGAAACTACCATCTTTAATATCACTAACACCTAATATATATGCTGATTCATTTTCTGATACTATTGGTGTCAGAAATACCAAATCTTCTGCATTTACTGAAGAAGTTGTTATTTCAATGAATTGCTCACCGGCAGGTATAGTTGCAACTCCAGCTGATGCTTTTGTTTCATCTTCTCTATTTATATATACATTGCTTACATATAGGTCTTCTATCTTTAATGCAGAATCAATTGATAATGTTTCTCCATCTGAATTTATTGTAATACCATTAACAATAATATCTCCAGAAGTTGTTACATTCCCTACATTATCAACTGTAAAACCATTTCCAACAGAAAGTGCTGTGAATGTGGCATTATTTGCAATTATTGAATCTAGAGTTAATGAAGTTGTGCTTAAATCTGAAGATTGAGTTCCACCTAAAAGACCAAGTTCATAGTCGGAGATGAGTTGAGTGAGGACTGAATCTTCAAGTGGATTTGGATCATACCAGCCTTTATCGACCAACATTAGGACCTTTCCTACTTTTGTACCATTCGGGAGTTGATAACACGTCTTGACCATATTGTATGGATCCTGCTCTGGCCAATTTATCGCATCATATGAGGACACTGAGGTACATGTAAGCTTTGATGGATCAAATGAGTGTAATGCTCTTCCAATTACTGCCCCAGAAGTTATCTTCTTTGATCCGACATTTTTGTTCTGACCTGAAAGTCCAATACTATCATTAAAACCCACCGCTCCATTACTATCATCCACTATAACAGGAACCTGACCTACTAATGCGACTAATTCCCGATCAGGACCTTCGATACCACCGGCAAAGGCCGGACCTGTTGATATCGGACCAATAACATTTTTTTCTGTTGATTCGGTTAATTTACCGCTTACATTACTTATACCAACGATTTCACCATTTATGAAATTCTTCTCCGAAACAAAATACTCTGCGAGATCTACACCAGAGCTACTATACTGGATAGCACCTGATCCGTTATTCCTTATTCCACCGATACTAGTATATGGATTCCCCTTAAGGAAGTTCGCGTAAACATGGCCTGTTGTATTCGTACCTTCCTCGATCCACAAAGACAATATATCACTGCTTGTACCTGTACTTTGATTATGAAAGAGTGCCAATGTTCCAATATCAGAATTTCTTACAGCTAGTGGGGAAGGTGCAGAGTCAGAATCATAAGCTCCAATACCTACATTACCATCTCTACCGATCTTCATTCTTGTAGAATTGTTTGTTCCAAATAGTAATGGGCTATATCTTCTATTCCAAACATACGCCCATTCAGATTGATCGGTGTGATTGCTTCCCTTGATACCAATCACCATTGCGTCAGCTGTGGAATCGTTACCTATCTGTATCCAAGTTGTAGCTGTAGTCCCAGTATTAGTATTCCTTGCTGTGATAACATTACCAGTACCAGCTATTGATGTTGATACATCAGCTGTTCCGGATATATCCGTTGAATTATTTATGTCAAGATGACTCAATACTGATGTGTCATTTGGATCTAGATAATAGCTTGCACTGTCCCAATCAACTATACTATTAGCTATGTAAAGGTCATTGGTTCCGGCTGCCGAGGTCCCTCCTATATATGAGTGTCCAGATGCTATAAATGCACCATTAACAGCTAATCTATAAGACGAATTCGGTACTTGACCTATTCCAACATATCCAGCACCCACCGACGTTCCTGTTCCAAAACCACCTGCACCAAATATCAGATTTCCAATCGATAGTTGGTTATCAGCAGTTCCAGACTGAGCATCCACTCCATAACCGATCATAATATTCGAAGATCCGGAGGTGATATTATCTCCTGCATATGTTCCTAATGCAGTATTGTACCCACCAGATGTTATTCCAGAGAGGGTGCTTGCACCGATCGAAGTATTGTATATGCCCGTATTTGCCGAAGCCGTCGTCGATCCTCTCAATGCATAATATCCAATAGCTGTATTATAACTATTTCCGGTTGATGTAGTATCCCAAGCATAATACATAGCCTCATACCCTACGACAGTATTTCCTGATCTAGCTTTATTTGCATGAAACACAGAATCACCAATTGCAACATTATTAGAACCTGTTTGAGTATTGTATCCAGCCCACGAGCCAATTCCAATATTATGCGACCCACTCATCATGTTATAAAGAGCGGTTGTTCCCATTGCGATATTAAATCGACCGGTATTATTAGCTGGTGTTGTTGACCCTCGAAGAGCCTGTGTACCAACAGCAACGTTATAAGTATCTACTCCTCCTGTAGCTACACTGTCTGCATATCTCATTGCTTCATAACCAATTGCAACAGAACCTTCTTTATCTACATTGTTATAAAGTGCATAATAACCAATAGCAACGTTTTTATCACCTGATGCATTATAATGACCAGATCTAAATCCTACTGCAACGTTTTGAAGTCCTGAAACCTGGTAGTACATAGATTGATCTCCTATAGCTACATTCTGATATCCACCTTCATTCCCTTCCATAGAAAACTTGCCGATTGAGATGTTTTGAATTCCGGTTGTATTCGACCTTAATGCATATGCTCCGATTGCAACATTGTCACCCCCGTTTGTAGTACTTTCTAATGCTCCAATTCCAATGGCAACACTATCATATGGATCCTCTGCATCCTCCATGGCCAGGTAACCTATTGCCACGTTTCCACTCGGAGCATTAGTATTTCTTAAGGCGCCATCTCCAATTGCCACATTGTAACGATTATTATAAACACTTGTTAAAGGTGATAAACCCATTAAAGCTTCATATCCTACCGCTGTGTTGTATGTCATCACACTAGTTGCTCCATTCGAATTATTGTACATAGCCCTATATCCAACTGCTGTGAACCTAGTACTTCCGACATTAAAATAGGCTGCTTCGTACCCAATTGCAGTTATGTAATCTCCCGTTGTATTTGCTAATGCACTTGTCCCAAAGATCGTATTATATGTGAAACCACTTCCTCCCTTTCCTACTGTTAATCCTGCTATTGACGCGTCTGTATCTATTGATACTCTATTGTTTGTCGTATCGAAGCTTATCGCTCCTTCATCTCCATCTGCTCCTATATGGATACTTGTCGGCCCTAAGTACAGATCCCTAAATCGCAAACTGCTCGTTCCTAGATCTACTGTGTCGTCTACTCCTGGTATTATGTTACCTGCTATGTCTATCTTCAAAACTGTACTCCCTGCTGCATTCTCGAAGTCTAGGAAGTTACCTGTTGGTGTAGTGTCTGTATACCTCTTCAGACTAAGCATATCTATTCCATTTGCATTAGCTGTGAACCTCGTCGCTCCTATCGTATTGTCTGTATCGAATATATATCCTTCTACCTGACTCTCGCTTAGTTGTGTGTCTGTATCTGAACTGCAAACGAAGTTCGTCCCGTTAAATTGTAGCTTATCATCTCCACCACACGTCGCTACTGTCGCTGTACTTAATACTCCACTTGCATTGTGCATTGTCACTCCTGCTACACTCAATCCACTGAACGTGATCGTTCCTGATGATGTTATTCCTGTTGCTGCTGTTATTGCACCTCCACTGCTCACTTGGAACAGATCTCCATTACCTATAGTCAATGGAGATAATGGACTGGCATCCCCTATCCCTATGTATCCACTCTCTAAATAAACATCTCCTGAAAAAACATGAATCGCATAATTTGTCCCACTTGCCCCAGATGCTCTGAACCATCCTGCCGTTGCTGACGTTCCTCCACTTGCATAGAACGAACCTGCCGTATTAATACCACCATCACTTGCACTTGCATTTATCCCGGTACTTACATCTCCGTTACTAGCAATGAACTGTCCTCCATAATTACCACTTTTCGTACCTGTATTATTAACTATCGACCTAATACCCGTAACTCCTGCATATGAATTCGCATTTGCTCCTGAACTAAACAAATATAATAGATCATGATACTTGTATGCTGGCGTCGCTGTGCTTGTCGATGTTATGCTCATACCATAACCCGTTGTAAGCCCATCAAAGCTTATATCTATTCCCGTTCCTGTTGTTATTGAATCTGCTATTATTCCTAATCCTACTCCCGTCGTCGCTCCACTCACGATACTTATTCCTGTACTCCCGCTCGTCGTCGCTCCGCTATTCGTTAGTGTTAATCCAGTACTTGAACTATATCCTACTGTCCCTTCGGCACTACTTGTTCCGACATGGATACTCGAATCTCCTACATAGAGATCCCGGATCCTATACGAACTACTCCCAATGTCATATGCCTCATCTGAATCAGGGATTATACTTGCTCTTAAACTAACATTATCTACTGGATCCAATACCAAGTCTCCGCTCGTACTTGTACTTAATGTCAGATCTGAACTTGCTCTCGTTATTGTTGTCACATGATCCAACTGGCTCTCTATATTAAATGTCATTGACCTCGTTGCAGTATCTGCTATGTCTATATCGTTACCTGCACTAAAGTTCAATGTGTTCGTACTCCCTACATTATCCTGTCCCACTGTATCTATCTGATATGTCCAATATTGATAATTATCTGCACTCCCTCCTCCCGAAAGTACTCCAGATGATACTGTTACCACTCCATCACTTAAACCACTGAATGTGATCGTTCCTGATGAGGTGATTCCCGTTAACCCACTTATCGCTCCTGCTGTACTTACATCCCAGTTACTACTGTTTATCTCTACTGTATTTGAATTACCTCCTATTGTTACCGCTCCTGTACTTGTACCTGTATTTATATTTGTCGCGTAGTTTGCACTAGCATTTAACGAAGTTGTACCATTAAATGACAATGTACCAGTCCCTGATGCCTTGCTTAAACTTGATGTAGTAGCAAGTCTTACATCCCCAGATCCTACATCTATTGCATAATTTGCTGTCGTCGCTCCACTCGCTGTAAAGTACCCTGCTACATTTGTCCCACTTGTAGCATTCGTGTTGGTTACACTAGAGTAAACTCCATATGCAGTGTGAGCCGTGTTACTATTCGCTCCACTCCTCTCTATATTCAATAACCTACTTGTGCTTGATGCCGTTCCTGCTGTCGATGTAGACACTACACTTAACCCATATCCACTCGTTAATGAATTCGCTGTCACCCCTACTCCTCGCCCTGTCGTCGCACTACTTGTCATGTTTATTCCTATATTCGTCGTTGTTGTCGATCCACTATTCGTTAATACAATTCCGTTTGTCGCTGTAGTCGTTATGAATGACAATGTCCCAGTCCCTGATGCCTTACTTAAACTTGATGTAGTAGCCAATGTAACATTACCATTGAATGTCTTGGCTCCTGCAAATGTCTGCGTATCTGTTGTTACTGCTCCTGAGGCTGTCGCTGATGCACTTGGGATTGCTGCTCCTGTACCTGTTGACGAGTTTACTGTAGGTCCGGCTGTTGTACCTGCCGTCCATGTTAAATCTGTCCCTACATGTGGTGCACTATTCGTTATTGTTAATACATCATCTGCTGTGAAATTCGATGTTATTCCTGTACCTGATGCTATCTGTAATGTGTCTAAACTCGTTATTGTGTATGTCGTTGTATCTCCATCTTGCATCGTCCAGTATTGGTAATTATCTGCTGTCGGTATGTCACTTGTTAATGCTATCGTCCCTGTAGTGTTTGGTAATGTCCATGTCTTATCTGCTGTCGTTATGTCCGATACTGTCAGTAACCCCTCATATGCATCTGCTGTAGATCCCTCAAAGATCAATCCCGTCGTCCCAAATATCGCTTGCCCTGTCGTTAACGCAGGATTACCCGCTAATGTAGCTGTGTAATCTATCGATATCGTTCCACTACTTGTTATTGTTCCTCCTGTTAATCCGGTCCCGGTGGCTACACTTGTTACTGTTCCTACATATTGATCTGTACTACTTATCTGTACATAATCTCCATATGTTCCATGATCATTTCCCGCTAATACTGTTACATTTGTACCCGCTACAAACCTAAATGTGTCTGTAGTACTATCCGCACTAGCTGTATTTGTCCCATCCGTCATTGAACTAAATACATTCTGTGTCTCTGAGGTTAATACCCTTGTCGTTCCCTCATACAACTCTGTCGCTCTAAACCTACCATTGAAGTTCAAATAGTATG
>CAZINM010000008.1:0-21249 GCA_964540605.1 uncultured Candidatus Saccharibacteria bacterium | reverse complement strand
CTAAATGTTCATGTATCTGATCTAAACTCTCTTCTGCAGACTGTGCACCTAAATTGTGGTCTCCACCAACCCCCAGACCTCTAGTCAATTCACTACCCAATTGAAGGGTAACTGGAGCAAGTGAATTTTTTAATGCCTGAGCATCAGTATTGAATGCATAAAATTCAACGCCATCAACATCATAATCACCTATCATTGTATTTACTGCGTTTCCCCCAGCACCACCGACACCAACAACTTTAATTTTTGCTACTGGATCTATATTACTAGGTGTTACTAACATCTCTCAGACATAATTAAATTATAATTAAGGTAATAACGATTTAAACCAACTTACTATCTTACCAACAAAACCACCAATTCCCTTTAATCCTTGAGAACTTGATACATGAGTTTCGGATTCATCTTCCATTGCATGTCTAACTAAACCTTGAACTGATGCATAAGCAGGATAAGAGATCTCCTCAACCATACCAGACAATCCACTTGGATAACCAATTCTACCAGGTACACCAAATATTCCTTGTGCGATCTTTGTAATATCCTTCAATTGTGAAGATCCACCAGTTAGTACAATACCTGCGGGCATTGCTACATCATAACCAGCTTTTGACACCTGATCCCTCACCATCTCAAATATCTCCTCTAATCTTGCTTCAGTGATCTGAGTTAGCATTGATTTTGAAACCTCGTCTTTGCTCTTTATACCTAAAGCAGAAACTGAAACTAGATCTTCAGTATTCTTCTTCTTATTATTGTCAGGTTGTTCGATTTTTCTTAATAAAGCAGGAGTACTATCATCATCTTTTCTCTCAATGATCTTACCTTCACAGATCTCCTCCATATTTATCTTCACCTTTTCGGCTTCTTCTAAAGAAAGTTGAAGACCAATAGCTAGATCGCTAGTTATATTGATACCTCCTAAGGGTATCGAACCACTATAAACAATAGCACCTTCTTGGAAAATCGATATACTTGTTGTTCCAGCACCAATATCTAATAAGGTTACGCCCAACTCCTTTTCAGTATCTGTTAATACAGATAGTGTTGATGCCCAGCCAGTAAATACGATGTCGTATACAGTTAATCCTAATTGTTCAACACACTTTCGTAAATTCTTCCAGCTTGAAGTTGGGGCAGTAATTATATGTGTTTCAACCTCAAGTCTTTGACCCGACATCCCTATTGGATATTTAATACCATTTTGATTATCTACAACAAATTCTCTAGGAATTATGTGGATTGGATTCATATCTTGTGGCAAAGATAATGTCCTTGCATTTTCTATTGCACGATATGTATCCTCCATTGTTATCTCAGCACCTGAGACAGCTACAACTCCTCGATTATTAATACTTGAAACTTGTTGACCATTTATGGTCACATAAACATCAGAAACTGTCACACCAGCCATTCTTTCTGCAGCAGTTAAACTTTCAGAAATTGAGGCAGTAGCCTCATCAATATTTACAATTACGCCTTTTTTAATTCCATGAGAAGGGTGGGAATAAACACCAATCACAGCTGGCTGAGTCTCTGAATCTTCTACAGCCGCGATCACAGTAGTCACCTTGCTAGAGCCTACATCGATTGCGGTGATTATTCTTTTTGCCATTTTAAAAGAGAGCAATAACAAATATTAGTTTACTAAAAAACAAAATCAGATGTTTTCCGATTACTAATTCAATATATAAGAAAAGATTACTGCATGCAAGGCTGAAATTCAACTACTATTTTTAACTACATAATCAATCCCTTATTATAGCGCTATTTCCTCAATACGGGTCTATCATATCTAAAATCTAATTCTTTATACTCAATCTTATCGAATGATATCTGACCCATTACAAGCAGAAACCTTTTTACCTGAATGTTTACATCATCATCTTGATTAAATATATATCTTCTTTCCCCTACATCAGTAATTACAGCTTCTCCTTCCTTAAGAGTAATTTCTAAAGGAGTAATATTTTCAGATCTTAAAGCATTTATGATCTTAACAAATAATTCAAAGAGTCTGATCTCTTGATCAGATTCATTATATATTTCATAATTTTCTACTTCTTTTATAAGGATTGTATTGTAAAGAGTATTTATCACCTTACATTCACTTTCATTTTCAAATTGTATTACGAAACGATTTTTATCATCGATCAATATACAACCCTCACTGCTCTGATAAGTAATGTAAGGTTGTTTTTCGGTGATATTTACCAATACACCTGCTGGAAATACTTTCTCTGCAAATACTTCATCTATGAACTTGTCACTGTTTTTAATATTTTTCTCTAAAAGATTTACATCTAAAGAGAAATAATTGAATTTTGAAACATTGTCTTTAACAAATAATTCTAGTTCATCCTTATCAACATATTGAAACTGTGAATTATCGTATTTATAGATCTCATGATACTTAATATCAAAAAAGTCAGTCTCTACGATTATTAATCTCATCATTAGCGTTATCAATGCAATAAAAACAAAAAACAACAATAACTGAACCATTTTTTGATTCTTTCTATACCAAACTTTTAGATCTTTTTTTCTTCGAATCTCTTCAGTCATAGATCACTTTTCTATTCTTCTTATTCTCACAATTTTAACGAAAGCTTAATAACCTTAAATATCTTTATACACTATACATTTTGTTTAGAATAAAATCACTCCATATAAGCCTATATCTTTGGTATTTCAGACCAATTTGTTGTGTAAGCTGGTGATAACATTTCCGACCTCATCTTCCATCCACATTTCAATCCAGCACCAGCCAAACGAATTAGCCCTCGATATTTCTGATTGATAATATCTATTGCTTTCATGATATTCTCAGATCTTTCTTCAACTTTTTCTGGTATAAAAAGTGATCTTTGAGCTGAATCTTTAGGTACAATTCCTGTTATTATCACCCCGGCCTTCTTGTACAATAAACCATCAATAAATATCTCTTTTAATGATCCTGTTGACAGTTTTGAGAATGTGATCGTATCAGCTGTTGGAGATTCTAAGCTTTTAGTGACACTTTTTGCATAAAATCCTTTCTCTGCAGAGAAAGGATTGGTCATAATAAATGTTGTTATATTTGTGGCCATAAGTCCATATCTACGCAACCTCTCACATGCAGTTGAAGTATATGATACTAAAGATTCATTTATATCTTTATACGATGTCAATTTGTGTCCAAATGAACGAGTGCAAGCGATACTTTTTGTTATGTCGGTTTCCTTAACAAGATCGATACAAGGAATTCCCCTAAGTTCAAGTTGTGTACGGTATAAGCATACATTATAGAGTTTTCTCAAAGAGAAAGGATCTGCATTAATAAGATCATATGCATTTTCAATACCAATGGATCGAAGTTTTGGAGCTAATTTTCTTCCAATACCCCAAATATCCTCAAGTTCAGTTCTTTTTAGCAAGGAATTAATACTATCTTCATCCCAAGGCGTGATATCTAGTGACATAACCGTTCTATTCGATCCTTTACACTGCTCCGCTGCTAGTTTTGCTAATGTTTTGCTTTTAGCCAACCCTATCGAAACTGGTATACCCGTGCATTTTTCAACCTCCAATGCCAGATCATCTAACATTTTTGAATAATAGCCAGGCGTTCTACAAGAAAGTGTAAAAAATGCCTCGTCAATAGAATAAACTTGTATATCTTGAACTTTTTCAGATAAAACATTCATTACCCTTTTTGACATGTCACCATAAAGACAGAAATTTGACGAAAATACTTTTACATTGCTTTTTTCTAAAAGTTCTTTCAATTTAAAATAAGGTACACCCATCGGTATACCTAAAGCCTTAGCTTCGTATGATCGAGCTACCACACATCCATCATTATTTGATAGAACAACTATAGGAACGCCTTTTAATGAAGGATCAAAGACCCTCTCACACGAAGCAAAAAAATTATTACAATCCATTAATCCATAGTATCGCTCCATAATAGACCTCCTTTCACAACTCTTACTACTCCCGTAACAACGCCCCAAAAAGATGATCCATTCTCATTTTCATAATTATTACCAGACTTGGTGTAACACTTTAAAAGTTCGTAATAATTAGTTTTGAATTTGGCGATCATAAAACCATTATCAGAAGAAAGTATCACAATTGAATTTTCGAATGGAGTTATAGAACGATCTACGATCAAAATATCGTTTACCATTAAACCTAAGCTCTTATACAAATTCTCGGATAATCTGAAAAAGAATGTAGAAGATGGCTTTTTTATCAAGAGCTTATTCAGATCGAGTCCTTGCTCTATTTCACGGGATTCTGAAGAGAATCCGATCTGTATAGGCCTGGAGATACCAGACATTGAATTTTTATTATTCTCTTTTGAAACCATTCTTTAACTAATTATCTTTATTTGTTTGGATTGTTAAGCACAGTGATCACCTTTCCAACTATTTGACCTCTTGAACTATCTACATAGATCGGTTTATGTATTGGATTTGATGATTCTGGATACAAAACTAGTATTCCACCCTCTTTTTTATATGTTTTGATCGTTGCTCCCTCATTTATTATCGCAAGAACAACATCTCCATCTGCTACCTGAGATTCTTTTGACACAATTACAAAATTCCCATTATCCATAGGCACACCATTCATAACTTTTGTATCCATAGAATCACCCCTAAGCTCTAAGCCAAATACTTTCCTTTTTCTTTTTATGAGCTTTTGATCTACCATCAACTCCCCGAGGAATTCCTCCTCTGCTTTTATTAATGGTTCTCCCGCATTTGCATAACCGAGAAGAGGGATCGCAAGGAAATCACCCGTTTCATCAAGTAGTAGACGAATTCCCCGAGCATCGCCAGTACGCCTTATAAAGCCCTTTTTCTCCAAAGCATCCAAATGAGAAGCTACACCCTTTTTAGTCTTGATACCCGTCTCTATCATTAGCTCTGAAAGTGTTGGAGATTCACCGTCAGAAATCTCCATGTAGTTTATTATCAATTGGTATATCTGTTTCTGTCTCTTTGTTAGTTGCATATTTGTTGTGTACCACATTAACAACCATCATACTACACCCACTACACCTCAACTGCAAAAAAAAATTCAATATCAATTATCAATAAATTCAAAACCTATTGATAATAATATTCTTTCAATATCATCTATGTAACCTGCAAAGGAGATTGGGATAATTAAAGTAGAATTCTGAAAATCGGCAGTACATTGGTAATAACCAGCCTCCTCAAGAGTTGAGATCACTAGTTCGGCCGTTTTCTGATCATCTAATCCTTTCACTTTATATTTCTGATAATCATCCATTATTACCGATACAAATATATGTTTAATATAACATATACATCACACAAAAACTATCGAAAGCTGGAATAAGATATAAAAGAAAAACCACTATTAGCTCGAGCTAGAAAATTTTAAAATAAAAAAAGAGGACCGACTCTTACGGTCCCCTTAAACTAACAAAGAAACATCTTATTCTTTAAATACCCTCACCGTTTGTTTTTGTGTTCTCATAGATCAAAGATGCATAATCAAAGAATACCTCATCTCCTGCGATCTCTTGCACACACTCAGCAGCTACTGCTTCTTCTGTTGCAACTGGATCATGGAAACTTAATGGGAAATCTTTGTATACATAAAGTACATCTCCATTATCAATATATTGCGACATTATCTGAGGATATGAATCAGTATGGTATCTCTGACAGAATGGACATTCAAAATCTGAGAACTCAACAAAGCCTACTTTGGCTTTTGAATTACCTAATACAGGATCGTCTCCAAGCTCTATAGTTGCATCACTTGAGCCTTCACCACTTAAATATTTATCTATCACTGCTTTGAATGATTCAAAAGGTTGTGCACCTGACACGATCTCTCCTACAACCTTACCATTCTCAAGTTTGCCTACTATAAAACCAGGCGTTCCACTAATACCAGCTGCTGATCCGTCACTAATATCTTTATCAATTTCTGCCTCCATATCGCCAGAATCTATACACTCTTGTAGATCTTTTGCATCAACCCCTAGATCTGTTGCAAGTGTGATCAATGGATCTTCATCACCATCAGAAACATCGCTACCAGATGTATTTGTACCAGCTACACAAGAATCTTTTGTGAAAAATATAGTTGCAGCTATTATTACAGCACCAATAATTATTGATATTGGTAAAAGCATATTTTGCAGATCTAGAACCAACACATTTTCCTCGTTTTGTTTATTTTCAGAATTCATCAGAATTACTATAAAGTTAATTAGCGAAGATTATATTAAAAATAAAAATAATTCAAGACCTGAATGGATATTCAGTAATAAGATAAACTAGATCTCCATATCTATATGATAATCACCTACTTCTGCTAGAACTAGAGCGATCTCTTCTAATTCACTTAAATAAATATCAGGAACTATTAATACTTTCAGTGTTGTATCAACCTCACAAGCTGTAAATCCAGCATCATCAAGAGCTTTATCTACTTTCTTTTTATGATCTTTATTCTTTACACCTTTTATATTTATCCTCATATAATTATGGAGATAACTTAAATATCTTCAGATTATATCGGTTAAATATTTTCTACGCAAAAAAAGCAAAAATCTAAACAAAAGGATCAAATAATGCTACTTTATTTACATGAATCTTCAGATCAATAATGTGCAAAAAATTATTGCCAATGTAAGAAATGTTTATGATCATGCGATTGAAATACACAAAGATGATTATTTTCTATTGGAAAATCCTTATCACAGGCAGTTTTCACATCCTTATACAAGTTACAAGTTTTTAAGAGAAGCTAGATTTCAAACATCTTTAGAAAAATTAAGCATTACTCCTCCATTGATCACAGCTTGTATCATTCATGACTTAGCTAATCTCTATTCTGATTATACTAACCATGAACTTGAATTAGTTTACTTAATGATAGAAATTGATCAAGAACATGAGCATCAACAAGATCTTAATAACCAGATCAAACAGATATACAATCATAGACCGGCACCATTAAGAACTATCTCAGATAAAAGTATCAAGCGAGAGATAAAAAATGTTTTAGATTATATTTATAATATTTATTTTAAGGAGAACAAGATCGAATATTGGGACAAGATAAAAATATTCATACTTGGGACAATGACTGGTTATTTAAGAGAGATAATTAGCGAGCAATCAATTATTGTTGACGATTACATGCACGAAATGATCAGCAATAAAACAACTGACATTTCAAGCACAAAATTACAATATTTAATTGAAGAAAAATTAACTGATAGTGAGATAGAAGATCCTTCTGATTATTTATTATTCGATAATAACTTACATAATATTGCTAAAGTTTATTCAGAAAAAAATAATGAAGACTTAAATTCTGTTATCAATGATATTTTCTATATAAGACTTGCAGATTTTGGTCATTTTTTCAGCCCTGAGGATTATTCTCAACAAGAGAATAATTGCAGAATATTTTTAGATAATACAAAAAATGATGTCACATCTTTAAGAAATAAGGCTCAAAAGAGTATCTCTTCAAATCAGGCCGACATATCAACTTCAACTTCTGATATTACTTCTCCTAAAACCTCTGATTCGATCAATTGGAACACAAGGCAATTAAATCTAGCATTGAACTTATATTTATTTGTATTAAGATTGAAAAAACAACGAATTATTGAGCTAAACGAATCTCTTATATCCAAACTTCAAACAGTGATCCTTGAAATACTTTCAAGATGTTGGGCATTGTAATTTTTCCATAAGTTAACAGGTTTTGATAAAATCATTTAGCTAACTAAATTTATTCATATATCTATGAACAAACCTTTACTAAAAGATCTACCTTATGAGATCTCGACCCTTGAGCCTGTTTTATCTAAAGAATTGCTATCATTACATCACGATAAACATCATGCAGCATATGTCAATAACGCCATTGCAACAATTGATAAGATCGAGAAAAACCGTATTACAAAAGACTTTTCAAATCAGAAATCTTTACTAAAAGACTTAAGCTTTAACCTAAATGGGCACTTACTCCACGATCTATATTGGAATGTCATGAGATCTCCACAAGATGATAACAAACCTTCCTCCGATTTTACTGAGAAGTTAACAAACGAATTCGGTTCATATGAAAATTTTGTTGAGGAGTTCAGTAGATCGGCAGTGTCAGTTGAAGGCTCTGGTTGGTGCGCATTATTAAAAAATGATGAGAAAGATCTTGTAATAATGCAAATTGAGAATCATAACAAATTATATTTGACCAACTATAGACCTATTCTAATTATCGATGTTTGGGAACATGCTTACTATCTTGATTACAAAAATGACAGAGCAAAATATGTATCCGAATGGTGGAAGGTTGTTAATTGGGAAAAAGTAGAGGCACTATATCAAGAATAAAAATATAACCCTTAATAAGATAACAAATAAACCCTTGCTGGTAGCAAAGTTTAATATACGACAACTGCTTTATATCCCAAATATGACCATGTTGAAATAAACAAACTTGTTGGATATGTAAGATTTCCCCTCCAAGGATCATTTGTTAATAATGCTGTAGGATCTGATGAGCTACCAACAAAACCTCTCACCACTTCTGAATGCATCCCCATATAAGCTGTAACTCCTGAAGGTAATGTGTACGAACCATATGGTTGACTGTACCTGTTATACCACCATATTATCACCGGATTACCTTTTTCAACCTCTTGAGCAAGTTCAGCGACATTCCATCCACTTTTCACAGCGACATTCCTATATTGGCTAATATAGTTTGATATCGGTCCCCAATGTACTCCGTAACCTGGAACCCAATTTTGATTAGGATCCTCACCTATTCCGACACCAGTTTTGACATCATATTCAGAAACATAAATACCTCTGTAAGCTAAAGCCATTCTTGTTGCAGCGATATTACATGTGAATCCTTCCTGTTGTTTATACCAAGGCACATTTAGTGTAAAAATATTATCTTTTGTTACAAATGTGTAATTAAATTCCTGGATTGAATCCAATCCTGCAATTGTTTTTACACCAGGTTTAACTTTAACATTGTATTTTGTTGAATAATTAAGCCTTCCAGCTGTTTCAAATATCAATTTATTACCCTCCCACTTAAACTGACCATTAACATTTGGTACTATCTCAAAATTTGATTGTGCAGATTCTTTATCTACCGGTTGGTTGAATTCCAGTTCAATATTTGTTCTAGTCGGATCTAAACCATAAGAGCCAGGCTTTGGAGCTACAGAACTCACCTCAACATAACCTATTGTTTTGAAATCAAGTTTTATTTCATTATTTGCAGATCCTGATTCACTACTAATGAAGCCTGGGGCAAGTGTGATCGAATATTCCTTTTCCTTTTGTAAATTTTCAGATAGAAGATAATGAAGAGTACGATCATCCTCCCAAACAAATTCACCAGCAATTTCTGGAGTGATATTAAAATGCTCTTCAACACTCTGCTTATTCATTGCTTGATCAAACACAATGATCACTTCTGAATCTACAGAAACAGAATTCCCTTTCGGTGTATAAGATTCTACTAGTGGTGTAGTTACAGTATTAAAAGTTGTCGTGGATATAAGCTCTGTATCACCAACTAGATCATCTTTTCCTGACTTTATGAAATATGCACGAGGTGTTCTCATTATCCCAAGCATATATGTTTCATCTTGAGATAATTCCTCAGTAAACCTGATCCCTACAGTATGCTCATCAATTTCAAACTGTGTAAAAGGAACAGTTGGCTCTACAATATGATCTAGCCTCACGAAATCACCAACAGGAGCATCATATTCAATTTCTATCACTTGATCTATTGGCACATTAATCTCTCCATTAGCTGGTTTAATTGAAACAATGTTAGGTATTTTGGGCGAATGCATCTCTATCGATTGCTCATGAAGTTTACCTTCACTAAGATCGCTTCTTATACCAACTACATAAACAACGACCTCAGTATCAGGATAAAATGATCTCTCTGGTGTAAAAACTACTTTTCTTTTTGTTGGGAGAATCTTACTTACACTCTCAAATTTCCAATCTCCTTCAATTTCTGGAGAGATATTGAATCCTACCCAATCTTTATTTACAGGAAGATCAAAGATCAGAGTTATCTGACCATTTGATGTTGTCATGTAATCTCCAGCTTTAGGCGTTGATGAAATAACACTAGGACGGATCAAAAATGTCATATAGATAAAAACTATTAGAATAAGGGTTAGTGCCAAAGTGATGTAACCCTTTAATTTGTGATCAAATTGAAGAAATTTCGATAGAGATGTTGTCAATGTAGAAATAGAATTTCCTTTTTTTATAGTCCCTTTCTGCTTATTGATATTTTTTGGATTTGTTAATTCTGAAGATTTAGAATTAATATCGTTTTTATACTTTTTATTATCGATATTCTTTAACTTAGGTTTTCGATTGATCAGCAAGATCATGGCAAGAATTAATACCATTATTATGATCCTGATCTCGTAAGGAGGAAGCCAAGCTCTAAAAGCCTCGAAGGCTTGATACCAATCAAAGTCGCCTGAATATATGTCTTCAATTATTGTTTGGAGATTATTGCTCATTAGGCAGTGTCCAGATCCTGTATGACTCACTTAGAGTCGTATATATTACAGGACCATTATCACTGCGGTACAAATTTTTGTCAATTTCAGTAAACAATTTCGATATTACAGCCTCATCAATATAGAAATAATTTGGGTGACTTAAAAATGTTACTAATCTTTTCTCAGTAGCTGGAGATCCATCATAATTATCAACAAATCTTTGATACATCTCTTCATATTTATGATTGGTTGAATCTGAACCGTTATTTGGGAATTCCCAAATATTCATATTTGGAGAAACAGATGAGTTTTGATCGTTTACACTTGGTTGATAAGGATAAGTTGTAGATGAAAGATCCCAATAACCGGGAAGATCATTCCATCCAAGTACATATTTTGTTCTACCAGAAGAATCTAAAACAAATCCGGTTTTTTCTAAAGCAGACAATGTTTCAAGATCGGCATACCAACCACCTGCTCTAAACATAACAGGATCACCAAGTCCATTATCTACAAATATGTTCTTAGACCAGTTAAGCACTTTAATTAGGTCGGATTCAGAATAACCCGCAACTATATAATCATAGCCATCATCTCTGTTCTGACCCCATCTAGGGACCGTAGGATCAGGGTTTACACCAGCTGCTGTTACCATATCTGGGAACATGTGTAGGTGTAATCCGATATCATCTCCATCATTGTCTCTTCTATCAATTACCCAATCAGTCAAAAACTGAGCTCTTTGCTGTGTTACTGCATCTGTAACATAAATTCTTGGATTGAAGAAATGAGTCATTGGAACATCATGTTCAGTAGATATTCTATCTAAAGCATTAAGATAAGCATTATCAACATCAGTACCTTCCCAGTCTTGAGTCCAAGTTACATAAACAGGATAAGATGCAATAAAATTGATCAGATCAGTTTCAACACTTCCACATTGAAAATCTGCTACAACTTTTACATTATAATTTCCAGCAGTAAGCTGATTAGCTTCAATTTGAGCAATAAAATCATTTTCAACTCTATTAAGTTTTCCTGAAACATCAGTGTTTTCGATTAAATAAGTAACATCCCAATTATTTACTGGTATTTGTTCAATATTTTTATCGTTTAGATCTAGTGTGATCGTTAGGATATTTTCACCATTCTCGAACTGAGAGCCTATTAATACCCATTTTCTATTTGCAGAAAAGTTTTCAATTAGGTTTTCGACATCAATATCTTCGATATTACATGTCTTAACATCTGTACCTATTACCGATGGTTTTGCTGTATTTGTACCCTTTTTATCAGGTTTTATGTTAAGAGAATATATATCCCAAGCTATAGAAGCAACAATAACAAGAATTAACCCTATAAATAAGGACCTTATGGCTTTAAAGTCAGATCTTGGTTTGTTATTAATAGACATTGTTTCCATACTCTATTATACCCTATAGTATTATATTTTTCAATCTTATTTCTTTTAACTTTTTGCTGAATGTCGCTCTTTTATTTGAGCTATTTGTAGTATTAATGAGGTCGTTAACATCATAACGATAAGAAATATCAATATTGTTGAAATTTCAGTAAATTTTAATTCTCCAGTAACCTTATCGATCAAGTAAAGTATGACTATATGTATCATATAATAATTCAACGCATTTCTACCCATAAAAGTAACAATTTTAGTTATGAAATTCGCCTTTAATAAGTATTTAGATACTGCGATAATTAAAAATGAGAACCATAGCCCATATGATAGAAATAATATTGTTGGAGGCCATCTTTGCCATATTTCAAGTTTTAGTATTGAAGATATAGTAAAAACGCCAAGTATTAATAAGAAGCTTCTAAATGCAAGTTTTACGCTACTTTTCTGTTTAGCTACTCTCCCACCCCACCACAAACCAATGGCATATACAGGGAAATAGGTTAATAAGCCAAATGTATGTAATTCTGGATCTCCCACTAAAAGCGCTTTAATTGTTGATAAAACAGTGACTTCATTTGGCAAGTTGAACCAAAAAACAGCTAAGAGATAGATCAAAAAGCTAAAAGGTAAGACAAATCTTATATCTATTGCCTTTTTAGCCACATTTACTGGAATAATGAGAATCAACCCACTAAATAAAATGAATGCAATAATAAATTCAGTAAATTCAGGAATGTTTTTGAATATGAGAAGTTCTGGGATTGCACTAAGTGCTTCATTTAAGCTATTTTTAAGCATTAAAAGTAAGAATGCAGTAATATAGTATGTAATTAATAGATCCAGCAATCTTTTTCCTATTTTCTTTTTATCAATACCTCCTGATCCAATTTTGATACCAGTTGTACAAGCAGAAACAAATAAAAAAGTAGTAAAACAGATACTAGCTCCCCACCATGTAAACCACTCAAATATACCTGATGTACCAATATAAAAGAGTCCATTCGTATGAGTGATGATCATCAAAAGAACTGCAATTCCACGCAGATAATCGAGTGTTAGATCACGCTTTGGCTTCTCTTTTACTTTTCTTACAGGCTTAATTACTTTTTTTGATTTATTTTTGCCCATAAAATGACACTTTATACAATTTTTCTAAAAATATAGCCATCAGTTACAGTTAAATACCGTATTGGTCTAGCTAATTCTTCAATATATTGACGATCGATCGTGATCTTGCGACTTGTAGGCATAAAATATTCTCTCAGATCTTCAGAAGTAATAGTATATTGTTCATCACTTTTACGCCTGTAAGAAGCGATCAATTCATAATCTTTGTCAACATTGGCCATAGATGCATCTCCATGACTATCTTCAACAATTAAAATACCATCTTTTTTAAGGTAATTTTTACACACTTGAGATACAAAACCTGCATATTCAGATATCAAAAGCTCAAAAGATCCAAATTCCTCAGGTATACCAGCATTGTAATTCGTATGATGAAATCTGAACTTTACAGATTCTTTATACTCTTTATTCTTTTCTAAATACTCTTTAAGAGATTCACTTGAATAAAACTCTTGTGTGTGGGGAAAAAAATCAGCATAGACAACTTTTGGGAAGATCAAAGATGGAGTTACATGAACAAATGAACCGGGATATAACGCTTTTTCTACTTTATATATTGATCTTATCTGGCGATACAGACCTATCCTTGTATTTTTTCTTTTTGCATGTAGTTTATTGTAAAGTTCGAAAGTGTCTGTCATTAGATGTTTTTCAATATATAATTTACAAATATATCTTTCAGTATACATTATATTCACCGGTTTTGACTTCATTAGATATTTAGGACTTCATAACGACTGAAATGTATAATTGATATTATGACAAAGATCTTAAAAAACAATAAAGAACTCATTAACGATCTTATAAAAAGTAGCGTTCTAAGATCAGATCCAATAATTGAAGCCTTTTTGAAAATAGATAGAAAAGATTTTGTTAATGAGAACTATATTGAATTCGCATATATAGATAGACCTTTGCCTATTGGTTTAGATCAAACAATTTCGCAACCTTACACTGTAGCTTTTATGTTAGAACTATTAAATGTTCAATTAGGAAATAAGGTACTGGATGTGGGGTCAGGTTCTGGATGGACGACAGCGTTGTTAAGGCAGATAGTTGGAGAGTCAGGTAATGTTTTAGGTTTAGAAAGATTTTCAAAATTAGTAAGTTTTGGTAGAAAGAATGTTAAAAAATACTTTACTGATGGTGTTAAAATTGAAATATCTTCAAAAGGATTTATTGGAAAACCAGAACAAAAATTTGATAGGATCTTAGTATCAGCAGCCTCTTCTACAACAATACCTCAAGAACTTATATCTCAATTGAAGGTGGGAGGAGTAATGGTGATACCAGTTAAAAATTCGATATATCGCCTTCAAAAAAAGGAGTCAAGGAACTTAGTTAAGGAATACAAAGGATTTTCGTTTGTACCTTTGGTAGTTTAATAGCATTATGAATTTTGATGTTTTATCATCCTGACTGTTTCTATTTTTAAGCTATTATCAAGTTCACGAATAAATTCTCCCTTACCTACGATCTTGTATCCAAAAGATTGATAAAACCATATAGTTGCAAGATTATAATCAACACACTCTAAAAATATCTCCTCTCTTTCCAGCCATTTCTCTGCCATTAATAAGAGAGTACTACCTATTCCCTTGTGTTGATAGTCTGGAAGAACATATAAAGAACACACCTCTCCTGTTTTCTCATAAATCCTTTTTACAGCGACATATCCAACAATTTTGTTTTCAACAGTAGCTACATATACAAAAGAATCAGCACTATTAATTTGATTGGAAATATCTTCTTCTTTCTTCTTTGGATCTTTTGAGGCAATATATTTAATTATTGTATGTGCGGATATTCCTTTTTCAAGACAAGTATAAGTAGGGATCCATGTAATGTAATTTACATTAATTATTTCAGGTATATCAATAATTTTAGCCTCACGATAGCTTGTTTGCATTAGATTTATTAATAAATTTATAAAACATCAGACAAAGCAACATTTGAATATCCTGCATTTTGTAATCCAATAACAATATCTTCAATTGCATCCTTTGTAACTTTACTACCAATATGAAGCAGATAAATATTCCCCGGCGCAAGATTATTCAGAACTCGGTTTTTCACATCTTCAACTGTTGTATCTGCCCTCCAGTCGATCGTATCAACTGTCCAATAAATTGAAGTGTAACCCTCAGTACAGGCAACACTTATTACTCGACTATCTCTTGCTCCATATGGAGGCCTAAAAAAAGGTTTTGTGGTATGACCAGTCATTGAGAAGATCAGATCTTCAAGACTTTGTAATTCAGCATGTATATCAGCATCAGATAAAGTAGTTAAATTAGGATGATTGTATGTGTGATTAAAAATATCGTGTCCAGAATTATATATTTGAGTTATTACTTCAGGATGATATTTCGCAATACCCCCAGTGACAAAAAATGATGCTTTAATATTATATTTGGCTAATATCGAAATTATTGTGTCAAAAGAATCTAAAGTACCACCAGCATCAAAAGTTAATGCAACAATTTTGTTTTGTGTATTTATTCTATTTATTTCTTTATCATAAGGACATTTAGTTGTTAATGGTTGTTCTGGAGTTGGATCTTTAGGGATTTCGTCAGGAACTGGTTTGATATTGTTGTATATGTCATTTTGATCAATGTATTCGAAAATACCATTATCTATAATTTCTTTTTTATCTGTGTCTTCAACTTCATCTTCATTTTGTGTATTTTCGTCACTTATTTTTAAATTTTTGTATCGATTATAAAAATATATTGATGAAACAATTAAAAATAGGGATAAACTCAATATAAGAGTGAATACCAATAATGATCTTTTCGTAAACGCTTTTAATAATTTTCTCTTTTTCATAAAAAGAAAGTATCAAATACTACTCATTATACTCTCATATTTATGAATGATTTATAGGGAGTCTTTCTGTACATAAGTGAAGCGGAAGACGAGATTCACTGCTCTCTCGCTTTGCTCGTTCCCAGTACTTCTGGTACATTCCAATCGCTTCGCTCTTGGTGTACCAGTGTAGTGAACTAGAGATAAAATCTGTTATCCCCCATGTAAATAAGAAACCCACCTAAAGGTGGTTTTTTATTTACTGGAGCGGGAGACGAGATTTGAACTCGCGACCTACACATTGGCAATGTGTCGTTCTAGCCAACTGAACTACTCCCGCGTTCTATCAAAAAATGCTAATAATACTGGTGCCGAGACCCAGACTTGAACTGGGGACACCTTGCTCTTCAGGCAAGTGCTCTACCAACTGAGCTATCTCGGCATACAAACACTGATGGAATAATATCAAATAGACCGATTTCAAGCAAGATTGTATCTAGTATATTTTGCATGTTATCATCAAGCAACCATATTAGTATAAAACGATAAATGACAAAAAATGAACTTGATCAATTAATTAGTAATGCCTCACGAATATCCCTTCCAGTCCACTTAACTCCAGATTTCGATAGTATCTGTTCTGTGATAGTACTATACGATTATATTTCAAATAATTTCCCAGATAAAAATATCCTCATGCTATCGGA
This sequence comes from uncultured Candidatus Saccharibacteria bacterium, assembly GCA_964540605.1. GTDB lineage: Bacteria > Patescibacteriota > Dojkabacteria > SC72 > JAHDCA01 > CAZINM01. The sequence goes on along the minus strand of CAZINM010000008.1, from coordinate 4,637 downwards.
AGATAAATTGCCCTACTTAGCAGAGTTAAATGAGTATACTTCAAAATTTCTTGTCACACAGGATATTACTCCTCATCTAAACAATTCTGACCTTGTTATCTTCACAGATATGAACGAATTCAACAGAGCTATGAAAAGGCCTGAACAATTTAAAAACTTAGATGTAGTAACCTTATGCATTGATCATCATGCCACTGAACCTGATGACTTTAAGTATAAACATATTGAATCGAATAGTATTTCTGCAATAGGTATTTTAGCTAATCTCTTATATCCAGAAGATTCTGTCCCCAGTGAAAGAATTGTTGAGATTTTATTAATTGGGATAATGTCAGACTCGGGTAGTTTAATGCATATTTCGAAAAAATCCTCAGATACATTGGACACCGTTAAAAAACTTCTACTATATTATCCATTAGAGCTTTCTAGAATTCATTCATCAATTAACTCAATTAACGATAAAGAGATGAATATCTTCTCACACCTTTTAAATAATTTAAAACAGGTGCAGATAAAAAATTATCCCTTATTGAGCTATACATATTTACTACAAAATCAGACAGAGGGTTTAGAATACGAGCAATTATCTCTTGCTTATCATAAATTCCAGGATTCATTACTAAGAAATTATGATAGCTTCAAGTGGGGATTCATTCTAGTACCTAAAGATAAAAAGTTATTAAACATATCGTTCAGATCCTCAAAAGGTTATCCAAATGTCGATAAATTAGCTGTATCACTCGGTGGAGGTGGTCATAAGAAAGCTTCTGGTGCAAAGATCCCAAAATTCAATATAAATGAAGACACAGATCAAGCCTGTTTACATGTGCTAAATAAAATCGAAGAGCTTCATCTGATAACCGAATAGGATCCAGCATCAATAAATGAATGATCAATAATCCGCTAACTCTCTACGCAAGAAATCCTCTACTCCAGCCCATATATCTTCCCATTTTTTATCTTGAACAAATCTAAAACCGCCTGCAATTATCTGCTCCCTTAACAGACCGTTTCTGAATAGCTTTATAACATTGTCAGCAATATCCATTGGATTTTTATCAGCGAGTAAAATGTTTTCACCCGATTTAAATACACTTCTTGTATTATCACCTGCCAACTCGACTACTGGAAGCCCTGATGCCATCATTTCTGTTGGTGTTAAGCCATAATTTGTTAATGAGAAACTCATCCCTACTTGAACTGTACTAAACAGATCAGACATTTGACCATATGTTAATAATCCCTTATTAATAACATTTATATCATAACCTTGAAGTATGTTATTGGTACCATAGATATAGGCTTTTAGATCTGGAATTTCATTTTGCACCAATTCTAAAGCTTGCATCCCCAGTTCAACCGCTCTTCTTTCTGATTCATATCTTCCATAAAATGCTACAGAATTAGGTTCTCTTGGGAGATCTTTGTCAACATAAATAGTATGATCGTAACCTAAATAAAAAGCGTGTGCTCTCATATTGTAATTGCCTACAGATCTCGCTAGCCATGGACTTGCACATACTCCGATCATGCCCATTCTATAAGAATTTTCAACTAACACAGAAAGATAGCTTGTCGGAAAAAATAGATTCTCAAGATCTTGAACAAAATACATTCTCTTAATGCAATTATCTATCATTGCTGAATAATATGCAGTGTTGTACCTTGTTGCAAACAGCACATCGCAATCTTCTACAACTTGATCTCCTTGCATAATGTTTTCTTCGGTTAAGAAAGAAACCTTTACAGTTGGGATCTGGATAAAATGCTCCTGAATCGTGTCGTAGGCTTCCTTTTCATTTTTAAATCCATGTCCGTCAGTAATATAGATATGATTTTCGAAATCATGTTTTTCTAAATATTTTATAAATCTAAATATCGTCTGATGCCCACCAGAACCTATATGAAATGGAGAAATTATCCAACCGATCCTTATCTTTTTTGGGTCTACTCTTTTATCTAATTTCCCATTTTCATAACTTTTATTAAAATCAATCTTTTTTACTAATTGATCTACATTATCGTATCTTAAACGAGGATTTAATTTTGTATCCATTCTCGTTTCAGGATAGAAGATCCAATTATTGATAGTTTTTAAAGTGTAATTTAATCCCTGGTTTTTGATCGATCTTGTTGTTTTATCAACGAGTTCTTTTATTTTTGCCATAATAAATAATACACTATTTTAACTTATTTGATCTTATCCTCACGCCAATTCTTTTGATACGAAAGTCCACTTACTAGTGATTTGGGTAGATATTCATGATTAAGACCAATATACATTCCAGTCTTTATAGTAACCTCCATCAACAAACATGTAAATAATCCAGCAATTCTTCTTAAAAATGTTAATTCGTTTGCAGAAAACAAACAGAATTGAATATCTCTAAGATATCCAATAATAGATTGGGTTATTATGTGCCAAATTCTAAATCGATAAGGAAAATGACCATGTTGAGCAATAGCTTTCCATTCATCAACTGTCCTCATTAATGTACCCCAATAGCCGTAATCATGAGAGTGATAGATCGATGTATTATCCAAATAACCTATATAATATCCCATCTCTATGGCAGTTTTCATAAATCTTCTATCTTCAGCAAAATCGACTTCTTCAAATTTTATTTCTTTTATTACATCAGTCCTATAAATTGCACACACATTCGAGAATGCGGTTACTTTATCCCACACTTTGATATCATCTTTATTTGTAAAATAGCTAACTTCGTTAATAAATTTATATGAAGCAAATGTTTTTATATGCAAAAGATAATCATCAAATGTCTTTTTTATATAACGCATTTGTACAGGATGAGAAGTTGGCCACGCTTTATGCCTACAAAAAACAGCTGCTATTTTTTCGTCAACGGAAAGTGAATCATGAATCTTTTGCAACCAATCATTAGATGTTGGAAGAATATCCTGAGTGATCAACAATGTATATTTAGTATTGACCATATCAACGATCATATTTCTAGTTCTTCCATGTCCGAACTCTTCATTATTAATGATCTCAAGCTTTAAATTTCCTCTGTTCTTGAATTTGTTGATAATTTGAATTGAGTTATCTGTCGAACCTGAATCGACACACAATATATTAAATTTAAAATTCACTTTTTGTGTGTAGATCGATCCCAGTAATTTTTCGAGCCATTGTGATCCGTTGAAGATCGGAATACAAATTGTTGTATCAGGCATTATTTCTGAAGTTTAATTTTAGAATATCTCCGGGTTTGTGAATTAGATATTCAGGTTCTGCTGATTTAAGAGCTTTTTCTGTATTATATCCCCAAGTTACTGCAACCGATCTTATACCAGCTTTCTTTGAAGCAATAATATCTGATACTTCATCACCAAAATATATAAGCTCTGATCTTTGAAGTTTGTTCCTTCTCATAATTCTGCGCATCTGTATATGTTTACCACCTAAGAAGAAACTTCTTGAGACGAAATCGAAATAATTCAAATTATATTCTTTCAAAAATGTCTTTATTATCAATGGTCCGTTAAATGACAACATCCCTAATCTATACTTTTGTGAAAGTTGCATTAAAATATCATCGATTCCTTTAACCGGTTTTAGTTGATCAAGTCTTTCATAAAGGTATTTCTGGAATCTTTTTGATGCTAGCAATAAAGTAAAGCTGTTGAAGCCAAGCTTTTTTAAGGCAGATCTTAATGGAAGGTCTCTAGACCTGCTCATCATTTCAGGCGTGATCTCACCTAGACCGAAATCTTTTACCAAATCTTCGGCAATATCATAGACAAAATCATAAGTATCTGCGATCGTTCCATCAAAATCAAATAGCAATAAAGGTTGTTTCGCTTTTATTTCCATATCATTTCAAATATCTATTATTATAGTATTGTAGCATGCAAGAATTTATTTACTTACAAGATCTAACTTTCTGATAATAAAATCTATTAATCTCTGTTCAAATATCTCTTTACTAAATCTATTCGCATATTCTCGCATTACAACTCTATCCCATTTAGTAATTTTCAGATCATTATATGCATTAAGAACCGATTCTGGTGACAGATCATTAACCAAAATACCATTTAAGCCATCAACAATGGTTTCTTTAGCACCTCCTTTATTATATGCGATCACTGGAGTACCTAGATAAGTTGCTTCTATTGGAACAAGACCGAAATCCTCAATACCAAGAAATAGCAATGCTGTAGCTTGAGATACAAGGTTGAACAATTCATCATCACTTACCCATCCAACAAACTTAATATTATTAAATCGTTTATACTTTTTCTCAAGTTTATTCTTAAGCTTTCCATCACCTACCAGAATTGTTTTAACTCCAGAATAAATTGCGAAATCCAATATATTATTCATACCTTTATTCTCTTCAAAAGGAGATACGGCAATAATATAATTTTTTTTATTAAAGCTATTTTGTAAGATCGACTTATCTATCCTGTCAAAATCTACAGGAGGATAAATTACTGCATCGGTTTGTATACGGTAATACTTATTAATTCTATTTGAAATAAAATTAGATATTGCGATGTTGGCATCTGGTCTTTTAGCTGAGATATTGTCCCAGATCCTTAAAAAATGTGAGCTAAAATTAAAGATCAACTTTGTTAATCCTTTCTGTTTATTTGAGTAAATATATCTT
>CAZINM010000007.1:12934-23594 GCA_964540605.1 uncultured Candidatus Saccharibacteria bacterium | reverse complement strand
CCGAATTAAAACTTCAAGAGATCAAAGATCGATTAAATGAACATCCACAAAATGGTGATTCTGAGGTCAGACTTTATCCACATTTCATTTCATCAATTACTCCTGATGAGCTTATTTCTATAGTTCCAGGTCCTGATTTTCCAACTGGAGGTATCATTTACGATCAAAAAGAGATATTAAATGCCTACTCAACTGGGCGAGGTAGAGTACTAATGAGAGCTAAAGCCAGGATCGAAGAAGATACCCGAAGTAAGAGAATGCATATTATTGTTACAGAGATCCCTTATCAGGTGAATAAAGCCACATTAATAACCAAAATTGCTGACCTAGTAAAAGAAGGAAAGATCAAAGGTATCTCAGATATTCGTGATGAATCGACCAGTGATGGAATGAGAATTGTAATAATCCTTAAAACCTCTGCACAACCAAAAACAATTCTTAACAAACTATACAAATATACACAGATGCAATTGGCATTTAATGCCAATATGATCGCATTAGTCAATCAAGAACCTCAGCTTCTCTCACTAAAGAGGATGCTTGAACTATTCTTGAATTTTAGACTTGAAGTGACAATTAGAAGATATGAATTCGACCTCGCACAAGCTAGATATCGAGGGCATATTTTAGAAGGTTTGCTCAAAGCTCTTGATGTACTTGATGAGATCATTGCAACAATAAGATCTTCTCAAACTCAAGAAGAAGCAAAAGATAACTTGATCAACAAATTCGACTTCACTGAAGTTCAAGCTCAAGCTATCCTAGATATGCAACTAAGGAGATTAGCCGCACTAGAAAGGGAGAAATTACAAGATGAATATGATCAGATCAGCAAAGATATAATTGAATATAATAAAGTTCTCAGTAGCCAAGATGAAGTTTTGAAGGCTGTAGATGAAGATCTGGCCGAACTTATTGCAAAACATGGTGACGAAAGAAGGACGAAGGTCATCAAAGGTAAAGTTGATGAATTCTCAGAGGAGGATCTAGTCGCCAATACAGAGGCATTTATCACCATAAGTCATGAAGGGTATGTAAAAAGAATGGCTCCAGATACATTTAAGAGTCAAAAACGAGGTGGTAAAGGTGTAATTGGAGCAACAACAAAAGAAGAGGATTACATTGAACATGCATTCTCATGCGAGACTCATGATAATTTAATGGTATTCACAAACAAAGGTAGAGTATTCAGCATTAGGGTTTTTGAGATACCTGAATCATCAAGAACTTCTAAAGGTTTACCTATCGTCAATCTTGTACAACTTGATCAAAATGAACTTGTAACAAGTGTACTTACATATGGAAAAGGTGGAGTAGGCGAAGGCGTTATGGGAGAACATGAGATACAGGAGAATCAAGCTGATAATGTTGTCAAACCTCTCGATTTCAAATACCTATTCATGGCAACATCAAATGGAACTGTGAAGAAAACTGAGATCTCAGAATTTGCAAGTATCAGAGCCTCCGGCTTGATATCTATCAAATTAGAAGACGGAGATGAACTTAAATGGGTAAGACCAACAACTGGCGATGACAACATCATTCTTGTAACAAGAGATGGTAGATCTATCAGATTTAAAGAGAAAGATGTAAGACCAACTGGAAGAGCAACAATGGGAGTCAGAGGAATGAAGTTCAAATCTGCAGAAGATATGATCATCTCTATGGATGCAATTAGGTCAAATGAAAATACACTGCTGACAATTTCGACCAAGGGATATGGAAAAATGACAAAACTAAGCGATTTCCCAGTACAAAGAAGAGGTGGATCAGGAGTTTATGCTTTCAGAGCAACACAAAAAGTAGGTAAACTTGCATCAGCAAGGATCATGGATCATCCAGAAAAAGAGCTAGTAGTGATCTCAGAGGAAGGTCATGTGATCAAATCTGAAATAAAAGCTATACCAGTTTTGGGTAGACAAACTTCAGGAGTAAAGATCATGACACTTAGAGAAGGGGATAATGTTGCTGCAATGGCGATATTGTAGGGATTGGGAATTGACCCAAGTACAATCCTATAGCATAATGTAGGATTATGGAAGATGAGACAAAATTACTTGATGAACAACCTAAAAGACCCATTGCATACGATAGATGTTTCCTAGACTTAGTAGAAATTGATCGTAGACCAAGTATAGATGATCCTTTTTTCACAACATTTTTATTAAATCCAGAACGATTAGTAGATCAAATATATACTGAATCTCAAAATCGTTCAATTGATATCGAAAGATTAAATGCAGTCCTTCAATATTATCGACCGACTATACAGCAGTATTATCAACAAAAGCCGATTGGTTTGAATGATATCGTTGAAGATCCAAGAGATTTACCAAATGTTGCAAGGGGTTTTTTAGGTATGACCTCCTTAACAGATGCTATGAATCAAGAGAGGATCGATCAAACTAATCAAAATCGTCAAACAGCTTTTGTAGGATGTTTGGGTTATTACACAGGTACAATATCTGAATATTATAGAAATGAACTTGACAGATTTCGTAATCGCCAACCTGTAAAAGCTTCTATACACCCAAGATTAATTGCGACATATAATTTTCTTACTGCTGCATGGTCAACACGGTCGCATTATGCTGGTCTTTATGCACAAAAAGTTGTTAGTGAGGTTTATGGAACTACATTAAATAGTGATTTAGCAATATACATACCTGATTATCAACAAGGCGTTGAAAATGCGTCTACTAATTTACTTGCTAGAATTGAACAATTTGGATTTTCTACAGCCAAGCTCAGAAAAATAGAAGATGTTGAGAGAACAAATGCTCCTAAAGGTACTCCCATTTCAACAAAAATTCCTGACACTGGAACAACTGATGAAACAAAAAAAACACCAGAAACTGATGGGGGAACAGAAGAAGAACCGAAGCAGAAACCATATAACACAGAATCAATGAGATTAGTTGATACATTCCCATTACTTGAAACATCTTTTTTGAGGAGATTAGCAAGAGATACAAATTTGATCAATCTAATAACGAATAGAAAATGGAAGCTTATCTCCGCCTTATACAGACATTTCACAGTGTCTGTAAGTATTGTAGAAACAAGAGAGGAATTAATAGGACGAGATCTGGGAACTGATGTACCAATAAATCTTGCAACAATTTCTGAAATTGCAGCAGCACATAACTTGATCCAGAATCTATATCGAGATACAACCACAACAGGATTGGTTGAAGCTTTGTATCAAACAGCCCCTCTAGATTTTGAAGAGTCTTTCCCAGACGAAGTTGTAGCAGCGTTAAAACTGTATCAAGAAGATCAATCTGAGGAAAATGTTAATAAAGTTATTGAACTTATGCGAAGACATAGTAGAGGAGATCTTACAAGAAGACTTACAGAACTTGCTGGAACAACACGATCAAAAGTTCAAACAGCAGAGCGTGATAAAGCTGCCAATTTTGCTACTGGTTTAATTTCTGCACTTTTTCCAGAACATATTTTTGCTGATGCAGGAAGCCGTACTAGAGTATCAGAAGAAGTAAGAGCTTTAAGAATTGCTGTTCGTAGACATGGGAGAGAAGCTCTTTCTATGACAGGAGATGTTTTCACTGCTCATCACTTTCCTCACCTTAAAGAACGAGGTATAGATAGATTAAGCTTTCGATATGCTCCATATTTCAATAATACCTTGCGTAATGGATATGTTGCTACAATAATGTTACATGGAGTAGAAACACCGATACTTTTACATTTGACTGATTTTAACGATTTTCAGTTGTTAATACCAGATGGAGATAAATTCCGCAGAGTAGCATTACCAATATCTCACGCAAATCGTGATTTTATTACCAGATATTTACTACAACATCTTGAACCTCTAAAAAGAGGCTCTGTCCCTGAATATATAAATAGATCAGACCCTACTGGAGGGCATGAAAGACAAGGAGTAGTCTTCAGAAGGCCATATCACATTCAAGCAAGAAAACCTGGTGAAACAAGACCAATTTATAGAAAAGATTCACCTAAGTTTATAAGATTTATCAATAGCATCGGTGGGAAAGGCTACCTTTTGGACGATATCTGGGAGGGGTCTATTCAGTTACTAGAAAGTTTAGCAGCTTCCTATCCTGATGTATGGGATATGTATACAAAAAGAAAAGATGGAGCAGTAGTTGAAATTGATTCTTTAATATTAAGATTATTTATTGCCCGAGAGTTAGATTATAGACATATAATTGAATATGAAAAAGCAATCAATGATAGTTATCACAAAAAAAATCCACATGATCCAAATACCTACATACGAGCACAAATACATATTAATGATTTGGCTAAATTCGCGAAACTACCTCCAAATATATTGAGATTGCCTTTTTCATTGAGTGAATAATGACTGTTAAGTATCGTAAATTGAAAAGTATTAATGTTATACTCATCCTATGGAACAGAAGAAGAAACTTATCCTCAACTCAATACTCAATTTCAACATTATCATTGGTACTGTTCTTGTATTAGGCTCAGTCATGCTGTTACTCTTTCTACTACTCCCGCAAGTGATCTATACCATCTTCCCAAGTGCCATAGATAATGAGATCACATCCATTCAATATCCTGTTGTGAATGACCAGTTGCTCCCAGATGATGACCAAGATAACGGCCAAAATAATGGTAATGATCAAAATGATCTACCTCCTGTCGATGAATCGCTAGGTTACGATCCCTTCATTATCATAGATAAGATAGGGGTTAACTCTCAGATCTATACCGATACTGATGCAACACAAGCTCTTAGTAAAGGTCCATGGATCGTTCCAGATCTAGGAGATCCGATAGATAATGCTCTCCCAACTATAATAGCTTCTCATAGATGGGGTATTTTGGAGTGGAGCAAAGAGGAGAGAACTCAAAGATCCTTTTATAGTTTGCCTAATCTTGCTGTTGGTGATGAGATCAAGATAATTTGGGATAGACGAGTATTCGAATATGAGGTTACGAAGATAGAAGAGAGTAATCAGATAACTAACTACAACTCGGACCTAATATTGTATACTTGTAAAGTGATATGGCAATCGCCAATCCGTATTTTTGTCTATGCTAATAGGTCTAATTAGTATATTAGGATATTATATTATTGATTATATGTTGATTTTTGTTTAGGAAATTGTCTCTGGTTAGGGTAGGTCTTATTAGTTTAATGAATAATTTATAGTCAAATTTTAAATGGAACAGAAGAAAAAGAAGAAAAATAGTAAATTATTCGAAACTATTGTTTCTGTATTAGTGTTTGTTGCTGGTTTTACAATGATAATCCTGTTCATTTATCTTGTTGGACAAAAGTTCAATGAGATCCAGATCAAACCTGGAAAGGTTATTTATAACAATCCGGGAGAGGTAATTTATAGGGATGAGGAGGAAGTTGATGATAATGATCTAGGAGAAAATAATGATGATCCGGAAGAAGATACTACAGATGGTTCAAGCATAGATGACTCCGAAAATGCTAATAAAGAGCCAGAGATCACTGAAATTGACATGACTGATGATCCCAAACCTGATGTCCAAGGTGTATCAACAGGGTGGTGGTCTTATCCTGATGTGATCGTTGAGATACCTGTAGATCAGGTTAGATTAGATACTGTTGTGGATAAAGGGCATAAATTAAAGGAGAGTTATGTGCCAGAAAACCTTGTAACAAATAGCATAAATGGCATTGGAGGAATAGTAACAGTAACACAAGATACACTCACTGCATTGAACAAACTTGGTCAAGCCGCTCAAAATGCCGGAATAACCAATTTAACTGTAATATCTTCATATAGAAGTTATCAAACGCAGGCTTCAACATACCAATATTGGGTTAACTATAATGGTGGTATGGTTGATGTTGCGGACAAAATATCTGCTAGACCAGGTCATAGTGAGCACCAGTTAGGTACTGTTGTGGATTTTTCAACAGTTGAAACTGGTAGAGATTTTGCAAAATTCTCAGGTACAACAGCATATCAATGGCTACTTCAGAATGCTGCACAATTTGGATTTAGACAATCATATCCTGAAGGTATGGAGGAAGTCACTGGTTATTCTGCAGAAAGTTGGCATTGGAGATATTGGGGAGAGTAGGGGGAATATTTAAAGAGAATACATTTATCCAGAAATATTTGTTTTTTATTACATTTAGATGATGCGATTATATTGACCATATCTGAAACCTATAGTATAATATATTGTACTTTATATTAATGTACAAATGTTCTTTTCAAATGTTATGCAAAAACAGTGTTTAAAACCTGTGCATAACAAATACTATGTACTAGAGAGCCTCCTTTCTGGGAACTAGTTCTTGCCCTTGGGCGAGAATTAAGACTATGAAAGGAGGTGAAAAATGAGCAAAGTAGACCTCGGTAAGGTCCTCAAGGTTGCTGCGGAAATTAGTTTGATAGCCTTAGCGGTTGCAGCCATTGCGACACCCCACCGATACCTTGATATCGCAACCGCCCTGGTGACCGCAGTAACCGGCCTTATTTTATCCTACAAATGGATAAAGTAGGCCCCTTGGACCGGCACATACCTCATCGGCGTGTGCCGGTCCACCTCCTCATCCTCTAGTACATAGTACAAATCTATATAAAAATATATAATACATTCATTATGACAACAGCTCCTGCTACAACAATTATCTCTCCCCAAGAATATCTAGGACATAGATCAGCAGAAACCGTAACTGACACAACAGCTTCAAACGAATGGTTCGAATATAATCGTATCGATGCCACGCCAAGAAATGTTGTTACTGGTAGCAAATTTATCTCTGGTATTATCAATTTCGGAATTGGTACATATAACTGGTTTAGAGGTATGAACCCTGCAGAAACAGTTATGCCAATCGGTGGAAACCAATTAATGGATTCAGCTAGAACATTTGCGGAAAGTAGTTTAATAAGTACAGATAAATACGAAGAAGCCAAAAAAAGTGCTAAAACATTAAAATATCTCGCTATTGCGAGTGTTCTTCCATTAGCAGCTCTTGCAATGACAATGACAACTCCTTGGGTATTAGGACTCGCTGGAGCTGGTGTTTTAGGCTATTTTAGATATAGAGCTGCAAAAAGTGTTGAAAAACAGGTAGATATCCTAGGTCATCCCGAAAGAGCAGCCATAGGTGCATCGGAAAAGTGGTTTGGAAAGAATAAAAAAGCCTTAGAATTACCACAAAAAATGAGAAATCTAGAAAGATTCGCTAAATATGGGGAAGCTTTACTTTATGGTGCAGGAGCAGTTATTACAGTCTTTACAAATCCTTTAACGGCATTACTTTTAGCACTTGGTTCTTCATATTCATTCTGGCAGGGACACATGGTTTTGCCTGATATAATAACATATTATGAAAAAATGAGCTCTGATACTAAAAGATCAATTAATCAAAGGTTAGCACAACATGGATAATTCTCCATTTACATTGCTACTACAGCTTTTTGTTTCAGTCGGCTATCAAGAACCTGTTTTAACTGAAAGATACCAGCAATTCTTACTTATCATTGAAAACAAGGCTTTAAATGAAGTTTCGAAGTTATTAAGTAAGGATAGCCAAGACCTTATCGAAAATACCCTTGAAAAGGGGAAAGATGAAAAAGATATACAAAAAGTCATTGAAACATTAGATGCAGTTAAGAATGAAATTGTTAAAAATGTATCACCTACAGATTTTAGATCTATTTATAAGAACGCCTTTATGACGACATTAAATGACTATTACTCCTCAATTAAAGATTCTTTATCAATAGATCAAAACAGTGAAATAGTCAGGTTGATCGATGAGATCTCGAAAGAGCTTTAATCTAGTACACCCACCGAGCCTATAGTATTGACTACTTATCAGATTGATGATAAAATATCCTTAGTAAAATTTATTAATAATAAACATGAAAAAATTTTATGCAAAACTTATAGAAATGATCGTTACTGCTAGTGCATTTTTCTTTGCAGTAACACCTATTTATGCTGATGGACAGCCTACAACTCCTTATAGTCCTTATTCACCTCATGTTCCTGTTGATACAAGTATCGGTGGAACAGAGATCTTGATAGTGGCTGGAGTCATTGTGTACGTTCTTGGGATTGCTTTGATAGCAAACTCTAAGAAATTGCAAAGTTTCATTAAATAATTGGTCCAAATCTAATATTTGACCTAAACGATTGTGAAGATCTCATTAGTAACATCGGCCTACAAAAAGCAAGATGTTATCAACACACAATTGAACAGACTTTATACCTTCTTAACAAAGACAGGTTATGATTTTGAGATAATCGTTGTTGTAGACGGTTTGATCGATGATACAAAAGCTAGAGTAGAGCAGCTTATTGAAGATAAAGGTTATGACAAGATAAAGCTTTTCTATAACGCTAAGAACAGAGGTAAAGGATACTCTATTAGAAAAGGGATGAAGATCGCTAATGGTGATATCATCGGATACATTGATGCTGATACAGACATCCAGATAAAGACCCTAAGAGTAGGTCTTAACAGAATGCTTGAAGGAGATGTTGATGCTGTTACACCAAGCAAATTTCATAAAGATTCTAACGTGAACGTGTCTTTTAAGAGAAGGATCCTTACAAAAGGATTCCAGATGATCTCAAGGATCTTCTTGCCTGTACCAAAGGGTGTAGATGATGTTTCTTGCGGATTGAAGCTATTTAAAGGTTACGTTGCTAAGGATATCTTTAAATATATGCATGTTAATAGGTTTGCTATCGATTCTGAGGTCTTCTATTACCTTAATAGGAATGATTACACAGTTGAGATGATACCTTTTTATGTAAAGATCTCTGGTGGATCAACTGCTGCAAACGTACAACAGATCTTCATCATGTTGAAAGATATTGTAAGACTTGGGATCCAAACAAGATTGCTCGCATTGAGTGATATGGGATTCAAGCCTGCAGATAAGATATACACAAACTTGAGCAAAGGTTTCAACCTCTAAACGGGGTAGAGGTTGAAACTCGCTCTTTGATAATTTCCTTTTATATAAGTGTTCTTCTTCCTCTTGATGTGTTATATAGATTGACAATATGTGACCTATAGTGTATAATGGGGTTAGTAAGATGAAAGAAAGATAAAAGTGATCCTTAGATGATTTTTATGTCTCTTTCATTCAGAAAGGACAGGTTCTTTAAAAGGTGCGATATCTATGCAATAGGCTAGACGCACACTAATAACTATATACTGGAGTTCACCTCGTGTGTGAATGTCTGTATTTGGGTAACATACCCGAAGTTAGACATCACACATGAGACCATGTTTAGAAAGGAAGGAGAAATCGATGATAACCCTAATCACAAACCTGCTGAAGGCCGCCCCAGACAATCCCAGACCCGCACTCCTGATCGTTGCTACCATCGTGTTTTTGGTAGTATTGTACGCCTGTATTCGGGATTGGATCAAGAATCCTGAACGGGGCTTCCACGATGGAGTCATTATGTTTCTCGCTCTGGCGATCTATTCTGAGTTCTTCGCGCAACTCGTTCAGAGCATCTCGATGAACATCACTACCATCTGGAAATGACTCGTTGGCCGACAGGCACTCAACATGCCTGTCGGCACAACGACATCTTCTTTTCGAGCCACTCCAGTACATAGTTACATCCATATTGACACAAAGCAACCTATAGTGTATAATGAATTAGTTACGATGGAAGAAGCATAGAAGTTATTAAGTAATGATTTTTATGTCTCTTTCACAGGAAAGGACAAGTTCTTTAAAAACGCCTTATATATTTTTACTCTTGTGAATATATCACCTCTATTGAGGGTTATGCTCCAGAGATCAATATTGATAAGGCTACACTCGTATACAGAAGATGAGAACATTGACAAAGATAAGATCTACTTTTGGTTCCACCACAATGTAATTATACAACTAATGTTGTGATTATTGATTATATTGTGGTGGCAACCAATATGTACAATCGCTTTGTTCGACATTTGATCTATAACAGACCTATAAGGAGGCTCTGATGAAAAACATCCTGTTGTCCCTGCTCGTTGCTGGCGGTCTCGTGGCGTTCGCGCTGATTGGAATTGGGTCCTGGGAGTCTGTGACGGTGTGTGACGGTGACACGTGCACGACGAATGGAAGCTTCAACTTCCGCGCCTTGCTGGTGAACACCGAACCTGTCACCGACACCGCAACCCTGGAGGCCTTCTTCGATGCGCCCGCTGCGCTCTCTACGCCCGCTGTGCCCGTCGCGCCTACCCCCGCAGCGCCTGTTGCGACTGGCCCCATTACCGTGACCATCACGGCCGGCGACACATCCGTCAATCTCGACATCTCGGCAAACGACACCGTGGCGAACCAGGAAACGTTCACCTGCCCGTCGGTCACCTGCACCATCGAGAGCGAGGCCATTATGGTCGTCGGATTCATTGAGGGTGAGGACACCCCGAGCGACTGGACTGGAGATGAGTTCGAGTTCACTGGCTATGGCCACGTGAACACGGTCGGCGGCATGAGCCTGAAGTTTGAAGAGGGGGAGACCATCCGGTTCTCCTTGGCGACAGTCCCTGACTGCTCCACCTTCTCGAACTCGGCCTTCTGCCCTATGATCATCCCGTAACTCATCGTTTCCATCCCTCAAAGGGTTCGACCTCGCAGCTGACCCCTGTTTGTTTGCAGTGCCATTTTCGCCCCAAATCGCC
>CAZINM010000007.1:9508-12924 GCA_964540605.1 uncultured Candidatus Saccharibacteria bacterium | reverse complement strand
CCGTAACTCATCACCTGCCCGTCCCGGCAATCATCTTCAAGTAACACGAGTGTCCATCTGACCAGAGGGGGGTCGAAAGCTTGGCTCTTTGCCACCGCCTTGCCCAACACCCCCCTCTCGGATACTCCTTTTTATTGAAATTCTTAAATCCCTATTGGGATTTTTTTTTGCTTCGCTTGTTTACATAAGCGAAAACGACTATCCCCCAAAAACTAACTATCAAACCGGTCCAATACAGGAGTTGGGGTAGGTAGATAACAAAGAGTGAATCATAATTATCTGAAATGTACCAACAGTTAAACATTCCTAGACATTTGGCGTGATTCTCCTCACTAATAACTTCTGGTAGAAGTTTTCCGCTCTGCACTCCGAAAATTAACCAACTCTCACCATATAACTGCCTCAACATAACAATATTTTTAGCATCAAAATCGCTGATCTTGTAGAATCCCCTAGTACCTGTGAACCTTACGTTTGTGATGTCATTCTTCACATTTTTCTCAAACAAACGTACTGAAGAAAGCGATTCTGGTATTTGTACTGTCACAATTGAGTCAAGAAAGACTTGATATGGGAGATTATTACCTCTATCCATGTATGTATATAGTGTGAGATCACCTCTAGAATACTGTTCTATACCTGAGATCATTACATAACTTTCAGTCCAACCAGCAACCTCTTTTTGATACTTTCTTGTTCTCTCCCGATAATCCCATATCTCGGTCTCTGTAAAACTTCCTTCTCTTACACATTTACCAATAATTCTGCTTAGGAGACAGTAAGAGATGTCAACAGGATCTTCTGATTTATACTTTAGCGACATAAGAATAGTAGAGCCACTCTCAGTATCTTTGGCTATTTTTTTATAGAAACAGATCTGTTGGCCAAGAGAACTAACAGTTCTTATACCGCTACTACTTACAACGGACTTTATCGTACAATTATCTTCCTTACTACACGTCTGGACCAAATTATCCGAGGATCCAGTGTCAATGAAGGTTGGATCCCTATACATAACTAAATCAGAAACGTCTATATAAACAATTTTCTCCCCAGTTAGGTATAGCTCCTTATCTTCGACAGGAAGATCATTTATCTTAATAGACAATTCTGTATCATTCTGCGGGAAGAATCTTTCTGTCCCATTGGTCTCTAGTAGATATCTGAGAGAAGACTGGAAGATATATGGTTCGGCTTTCTCAAGCGACAAAGAATAAATATCGCTACACAAAGGGAAAAATGTTTTTGATGCAGATCCAGAATCTACGAGTGCTCCATCTATGCTTGTGATATTTCCAATTGTACAGACAGAGGATTGCACAGCAAGACCTGTTTCAGTAGAACATTCAACATCGTAGACAACAAGCTCATCCGTATTAAGCTGCTCTGTGAAGCAACTCCCATCGTTAAGTATATCTACCCATTTACTCATATTCTCTTGATCAGATTCCTTAACAAGGTCTTTTCGAAGAACAATTGCTTCAACACCTGAAGATTGTACAAACTCAAGGAGAGTTTCCTCATTAGGTTCTGAGAGCTTATCTAGATTCTCAATATAATCATATGTAGCAATAGAGTATAGATACTTATCAATGAATCTCACATCTGCCATTTTGCTTAATACATCAGGGCCACCATATCCCCAATTGTAGTATGTATATCCAAAGCTATGATCAGTCAAAGGTAATGCTAGTACAGACTCCTCTTTGTATTCATTTGTTAATCTGTTGGCAACTTCATAATAGCTCTGGGGAATCTTTACAAACCATGATCTATTTATCAGAGACCCTGGATTTATGAAGAAAAGGATTATTGAGATCGCATAAAAAGCACCAAATATTATTCCATATGCGAGCTTATTGCTTCTTGAGTTCTCTGTTAGCCCAACACCAACCATCAGAGAAAGTATGAACATGTATACCATTCCCCAATAACCCCAAGAATCTCTAAAAATATCAAGATAGATAGGAATCCTAGAGAAAAGTCCTTCATAAAGTCCTCCAAGGGGGGCACCAAAACCTGTCATTAAGAATACTAAAACAGGAATGAATGGAATGAAGGTCCATCTCTTCTTGCCGATTGACAAAAGAATTGCGAAGAATGGTAGCGCTGCACCAACTATTATTAGGAGGCTTTTACTGGCACTACCTAGGATCGAGTATGCTTGTACCCCAGGTTGCTCATCATATAGGTTGTAATTCCAAGCATAGGTACCGTAGCCGCCAAAAGTTGAAAGCATATTGTAGTTTGAGGAGATCATTGTATTCTCATCTCGATAGGCCTCTACAAGAGCCAAGTCAGAGTAGTCACTTTGGTAGTTAAGTATAGAAGTCGAAAGGGTTGCAAAGGAGACAGCATTAAATAAGATCATGATCAATCCAAAGGTTATTAATTGTCTCTTCGAAATCTCAATTTTTATATCATGCTGCTTCATCAGAATGAGTGAAACAGCTGGGACGAGAACCATATAAACAGCGAAAAGATTAAAAGTAGAAAAGATGGAAACAAAACCAAAAGCGTAAAGTACTATATATTTGAAATTTTTCTTATCACCGACAATATGAATGAACAACAGAACAAGAAGTGGCAACATAAAATAAGCACACTGAATATGGATCATCGGTGTATGAAAACGAAAATACACAAAAGGATTTAACATATAAAACAATGCAGCGATCCACTTTGAGTACCACTTGTGATCGAGTGAGCTTGACAGTAGATACATTGAATATCCAGGTAGAGCGAATAAAAAAATGAAATATATCCAATTTGTGAATCCAGGACTTCGAGTCACTAAATAGATCAACCATGCAGGCAGAGCGAATATTGCTCTAACAAAGGGAAAGTACTCATGGATACCAAAAGAATCAAACTTGATTGCGGCAAGAGAGTCTTTCAATTCGAGGATCGGATATACAAACCAATCAGTGTCTCCACCATTAATTATCCCTGTAAAACTAAATCCATTACTTTTCAGTATTAGTAGAAAAGATATCAATAGGAAGAGAAAAAGGGGCGACACAGTCCTAAACAGCTTGTGGTATTTTTGTTTCATAGGTAATTATAAGCCACCTTCGTTTTATATTCCATTCTATAGTAGTTAGGTATATATGTGTATAATAGAATATGGAAAAGCACAAAAATTACAGAATTCTACTAATCACTCCAGAATACCCACCAAACAACACCGGTGGGGGGGGGACAGTTTACAAGAAGATCGCAGAATCGTTTGCCAAGCGAGGAGATTCAGTAACAGTCTTCTCAGCAGACCATACTGCTGAAACTGCTGATCAAGAGATTGTGCATGAATCGCAGGCAAATCTTAATCTTTACCGCTTACCACTTCTCCCAAACTATCTAGGCAATCCCATGCTAATAACGCGAACTCCACTTAATAAAAGCTCAAAAGTTTTTCT
>CAZINM010000007.1:0-9493 GCA_964540605.1 uncultured Candidatus Saccharibacteria bacterium | reverse complement strand
GACAGAGATCCACCGAGGGAAGTGGGATGCCGTATTGTGCTTTAGCGTTCTAGAGACGATAAGTCTTTTCGCAAGTAAGTTGCTTAGGAAGAATAATATTCCTTACTGCATATCTATACATGGATATCTAAACCCTAAACTGTACAGCCCACTTATTGGACTGCTATTCAGAATATATGAAAAGACACTCCTAAAGCAGTATGTTGATGGAGCACAAAAGGTTTTTAGTACATCATCAGGGAACGCACCACACTTGACAGATCTTGTAATACCAAACGGCCTCGACAGGAAGGATCTCACTACAATTAGAGAGACAATTGATATTAGAAAGAAACATGGTATTCCAGAACATAACAAAGTGATCTTCAGTCTTGGACGAATTGAACCTAACAAAGGCTTCCAATATGTTGCAAAAGCAGTTAAAGATATGGAGGATATTACTTACATAATTGGTGGGCCTGATAAGGGTTACCAACGCGAGATCGAAAAGTTCTCTGTAGACAATGTGATCTTTACTGGATTGCTATCTTACGAAGTAAAAAAGAACTACTTCAAGCAAGCGGATATTGTTGCAGTTCCTTCGTTGGTTGAGGCTTTTGGTATAACTGCACTCGAAGCAGTTGCATTCAATAAACCTATTATCGTCAATCCAGTAGGGGGACTTGTAGATTTCCTTCATGATAGAAAGAACTCACTGTACATTGATGTTGAAGACGTACAAAGTATCCGAATGGCAATTTCAGAGATCCTAAATGATCGACAGTTACGAGAGACATTCGCCAGCTATGATGATAAATTAATCGGTAATTATGAATGGGAAAGAATCGTTGAAGAGTACCATCAACAGCTTATTAAGTTTTGTACCATAAATTAGAATGGATAAGTCCAAAGTGCTTGTGATTTCCTCTTACCCCCCAGCTGGGACTCTTTACGGAAAGGGTGTTAGTGGCGCAGCTCATTACCTCAAAACGCTCCTTAAAGATATTAATGATGAGGACTTCTTAGTACTTAGTCAGATCGACAAAGATAATCCAAAGGCCAACAAAGCCTACACAGAGAGGAATTTAACAGTTGAGCCATCCTGGACCAAAGGATCGATCTTCTACTTTATCGAGATCATAAACGCTCTCATAAAGAATCACCAGTATAAAAGAGCTATCATCAACTTTGAGTTCAAGATCTTTGGGGGGGATTCTCAATTGGTCTCAATACTCAACTTGCTTACATTTCCATTTGTAATAATCACTCTACGAATTCTGGGGATCAATTATCTTGTGATCATGCATCCTGCAATGCTCGGAACAGAAGAGATGCTTGCTCTTAGTGAACATCTTAAAAAAGATAAGTCTGACCCGATGCTTCAACTATTCACGCTAGGAAATAAGATCTTCATGTGGATCCTTATACTGTTCTGTAAGTACACGGTCACATTCGAAGGCGAATTCGGAAGAAGATTGAAAACCTTGCCGTTGATATCTGAAGAGCAGATCGATGTCATTCCACATCATATTTATCCGAAATCTGGTAAATCGATAAAAAAAAGAGAAAGAAAGCAGTTCGAGTTACTATTCTTTGGGTTCTTAGCTCCTTACAAAGGGGTTCACAATCTAATAGATATAGTTAACTCCAAAGAGTGGCCAAAAGATGTTCACCTAACAGTCGCAGGTGGAAATAGCCCCTCAGCAGACACAGGCGAATACTACGAGAATGTCGTGAGAGAAATGAAGAAGAATAAGAATATCCTGCACACAGGCTTCATACCCGATGGCGAGATAACAAAATATTTTGAAGCAGCCGACTTAGTCGTATTACCTTATACAGTGATGATGGCCTCGAGTGGCCCAATGTCTATGGCGATCTCATACAATAAACCATTTATCCTATCTGAGCCATTAAGACTTTACACAGAGACTCAAGATATGAAGTTAGCAATGTCCGAACTGGGGATCAAAAAAGAAGAACTAATATTCAAAGTCACCAAAGACGAACTTATTGCAAAGGTTAACGATTTGAAAACTCGCCCTGAGAAGCTGCAAAAGCTTCATGAGCTAACACTAAAGCTTGCATCTTCTAGATCGCTCGAGAAGAATGCCCAGAGGTACGGGAAACTGATATCCCAACTTTAATCAACTTTATACAAGGTGAAGTGGATATTCTCTTCCACTGCCTCTAGTACGGGTTCACATATATATGGATTCTCTGTTTGTACAGATCTGTCAACAAGAACATAATCGATCAATGAACCATCTAGGTCTGATGTGTCGCAATTTGCCATATTATTGTATATCTCATGATATCTTTCGTAACCCGAATTAATTGACGAAACATCGAATGTGTTTGCTTTTATCATATATCGATAGAAGTCCGATCCATAGTAACCCCAGTCATACTCTCTGAAATATAGGAATTGAGGGGGTGGGGTGACCATTATTGTCTCATCTTCAGGTATTTTTGTAAGCATGGAATATTCTTCAGGGATCCTTGCTGGGAGATGCCTACTCAAAAGCTTCCCGTTATATACTGTCAAGATCGAGATCAGCGATGAGACCAGTAGAACAGAGAGGAGAAGACCGTTCCATTTCCGCCCAATGTACTTTAATGCATATATTAATAGCACCACTTCTAACATTAACTGAAGAGGCCAGATCTTACTGGAAAGCCAACGAGTACCATCTCCGATCAGAGGAATATATGAGCGAAGTGTGATCCCGACTCTTGTCTGTATAAGGATTACTGCAAAATAAGCCAAAACAAGTAACAGTATCCTTTTCTTCTTCAGCACAGCTTTGGGACTGCCAACGATGACAATGAATAATGGTATCAAACCTGCAAACACTATCAGAGGATCGGCATTGAACTGCTCATATTCCCTGAAGACTGGCCCCTTTGAGTCGTGTAGTTCGATCCAACCTGTTTTATATCTGGATACACTCAAGAACGTATTATTTGTCATTTCTGAAGTTGTAAGATCATTCGTCACTAATCCCATCTGTTCATTATCTATGAATGATGTCAGATGATAATAGGTTTCAGTTGCTATCGTTTTAGAGTATGTAGAAGATGTCAGTAATATCACCTGGGAAAAGAGTAGCCACATACAGAATATCGCAAATAAATATTTAGAGATCCTTCTTATATGCATATCCTTCTTAAGCAGATATGAGAGAATCACACTTATAACAAAGATCTGTATGAACATGAGCACAAACAGGACAATGTTCAAAGATGAGAGATAAAGATACATTAATCCTAGGAACAATGATACAGATCGTAAATGAGTTTTTTTACTATCAATAAGGAAGTAGACAAGAAGAGGTGTAGATGCAAATATCGCACGAAAGATCATGTTTGGTTGTGAGAAAACAAATACTACCGATAAAGATGAAAGTACGACTATAGAGAGAATAAGAGGGGCATATCTGCTAACACGCACTTTTTTCACAATATGACGGATCAGGAAATACCATCCAAACATACCGATCATGAATGTCAACCAATAATCAACCCATGAAACAGTTGAAGCAGGAATACCTAACCACACCATTAATTGAACGGGAAGATTGAATATCTCTGGTCCATGTAAAAAGAAGTTAGGTGAAAAGAAAATGTTCTTAATATTTTTTTCGAAGCTGAAATAAGGGGAGATATTATCTAGACCCATTAGTATAGAACCTGGCTCAGTATTCAGAACTATTATAAGCAGCATGATCAAACCAAATATGAAATGCTGTATGTGAGTATTTTTAAACATCAAAGTTTATACTTACAGATGAGATATACTACTTATTCTCGCAAACAAAAATCTTTATTACAACTACTATTTAGCAATTTCAATACAGTATTTTTAAGTTTAAAATCGAAAATTAATATTACAGACAAACTATTTGACACTATCTTTAATTCCTTATAATCTGTATATAGCGCTAATATTATGTACATAATTAATGGATATGAACACAAATGCCCCAAGGGATTACCAGGCATTTAATACAGGTAATCTAGACCTTTTAGAGGTCTTTAAGATGACTTATGAGCAATCACAAGCTTTAGCAGAGGAATATGCTCAAAGTGATGACCCCAATAAAAAAGAGCTAGCTGAAGTTTTAAGATCTCTTGAACCAGATTTCTTTGATCTTTCTAGAGGAGAAAAGATGCTTCGTGAGTTTGGAGAACTACTTCAATCCCAAAATGTTCCAGATGATAAAATGCTTGAAATAATAGGCTCGATGATCCAAGTAGCAACTAATGATGCAACCAACCAAATAGTTGCAATGATGGATGAAAATACTCGAGGAAAATGGGATGAGGCAATGAGACACTCACCAAATATTTATCAGGTGATGGTTTTGTTAAATCATATTGCTAAACAATTAGGTAACACCACTTTCGATGATATATATGATAATTCAGTTGCAAGCATTGTTACACAAGTTTCTAGTATGCTTGTAAAACAGGATCAGCAAGTGAATGAACTTCTATCAAAAATACCTGAAGGTTACTTACAAGAAATTGAAGATCTGTTTGATGCAGGTCAATATGAAAGAGCTATAGTTCTAATTTATCAATATTCAAATTATGGCAAATAGACCAGAAGTTCCTACAGTATCGCCTAATCCAGCAGAAGCTGCAAAAGTATCTGAAGCACAATTATTAGAACTGAGTGATAAATACCCTCACACTTTGCCAGATGCTGTCGCACCTGACAATATGCATAAGCTAAGTGACCCTGATAGAGAGAAATTCTTAATGCAAGCTCTTGAAAGTACACAAGAAGTTGCTGCTAATGTTCGTAGAGAGGTCGTTGTTGGAGAACCTATTGAACAAGCTCAAGATACTTTTAAGGAAATTGTTAAAGAATACTCTTTCGATGCAGAGAAAAAGAAAGTTGATGTAACAAAACCTGATGGAACAAACGAAACGAAAAATATTGCTGAGGTCGTTGAGCATAGAGATCAATACCTTGACACAGATCCTGCACAAAAGAGAACAATAGCAGAAATTAAAGGTACGGCAACCGAGGTAGTAGATGGGTTGTATGGTGAAGATGCTGGAGGTCAAAAGATGAGTGCTAAAGTTGAAGGAATCATTGATGATAAGATGGATTCCTCAACATTACCTCCAAAGAATGATGCCCTTTATAATCAAGTAATAAGTAGTTTTGCTGATGTATGGCCAATAGCAGAATTAGGTCCAGCTTCTGCATTAGATGAAAATGATATTCGTGAATATGTAAAAGCTGCAGTTTTAATAAGATTGACCAATCCAAAAGGTGCAGAAGCATTTTTAAGAAACCTAGACAGAGGCGCAGACTTTGATATGTTCACAGATGCCGAGTTTAAGGCAATAATGCTTGATCTTGTTACAAAACTTACAGTTGATAACCTCGTAGATTCCCTTAATGCTGCAAATCCAGGCCTCTTTGACCCAACAAATCCAAATACACCTGCAAACTTAACAAAACTTCGAAACGCATTAGATAGAAGTGCAGGTAGAGGGAATTCACCCGTTGATACTGCAACTCCAATTTCATTAGATCATACACCCCCTGTTGCTGGTGCACCTGCAATTGCGCCCGTTACAATTTCACTTAAAGCATTAAAAACAACAAATGGTGCAGTTGGTGAACCTACATTTAGAGATGGATCTAATTTCAGCCTAAAGAATGAAGCTGTCCCAGGTAGTAAATTAGTATCATGGACAGACCATGACGAAATATTATTCAAAGGAATAGCAAAAGTAGAACCTGCTACAGGAGCAACTACTGCAGGTGAGCAAGCAACAAAGACATTTAAAGATCTTGCTACAGCTATGCGTGCAAATCAAGATCAAGCAGTAAATATATTGAAAGCTGGTATGGGTGCGATGACTGCACTTGCTGAACCTCTTACACCAACCAGACACCTACACACAAATGTTCTTGAAGCTACTAGACATACAAAAGAACTACAAAATTTGGCTGGTACAGGATTATTATCTATGGAATCCTTGGTATCAGATCTTGAACGAGTAACAACACCAACAGAGGCATTAAGAACAATGAGGTTAGGACTTATGCTCGCAGCTGTTGATATTATCCAAAACGCTGGTATAGCAGGCTTAGATGCCACACAACTTAGAACTCAAGTAGAGACAAATGGTCTTACAGATCCTAAAGTAAGAGATAGATTATTAGGTTTAGCTCTTGGTGTTACTGATCCGGCACAAAAACAAACTCTGTTCAATCTGCTTACTTCAGAAGCAGTAATGCACAGTGTTGTTGAATTGGGAATGGATAGAAGAAGAGATACAACAAGTGTAAATCAAGAGAGATTATATGCACTATATGCGAACTTCCTTCTTAATCCAGCTGTTAATAGTGGACAAGAATTAGCGAAACAACTCGATATTATTTCTTTTGGAAAAGCTGAGGCTACGATTGATCTAAACGCTGCAGGTCCTACTGAATTGGGTCATGTATTAAGACAATTACTAACTTCTGCTGGCATTACGATTCCTAGATCAAATGAGATCAAAATCCCCGCCAATGGAGAACATAAACCAAATACAACTGAAAATGCTATATGGTCATACTTTAGAGCTGTTGCTATGGCTAAAGATGCTGCTCGAGCTTACGAAGCAAAAGCAAATCCAGCTAATTTAGATACCTTAATAAACGAATCCTTTAAAATTAATCTTGCGGGGCTACCAGCTAATCAAGCTAATGAAGTTCGAGAAAGATTTAAGGCGGCAGTTGGTTTAATTCAGAAAGACGGAGTTATCGGTCTTGATGCTATGTTCGGTGCACTAACCCGTGGAGAAGCATTACCTCAAAACGGTACAATTTACACCAACTGGGAATACCTAAAAGATTATGTCCTAACAGGTCAAGCTGTAGAAGCAATAAGAGCTGAAAAATTACAGAAATCTGTTCAAGAACTACTTACAGCTGTTCAAGTACAAAAGACTGCTTCTGGTGAATTGATCGGTGTTGTTGAAGGAAGAGAATCCGTTGAAAGTGTAATGGCAGATATAAAAGCTCTTGAACAACCATCAAAGCTTGGTTTCAAAGAACTATTTGGCATATTTAAAAGAAACGGGAGCAGATATTTGAAACAGATCGGAATTAGTGCTGCGATGACTGTAGCTGGAGGGTTACTTGCTACTTCTGCGGTGGCTACAGTTCTCGGACCTGTTGTGTTAGGTGTTAGTGTTGCAGCTGGGTTTGTGTCTGCGGTTACATTGTTCAAATCAGCAAAAAAAATGAGTAACCAGATGTCAGCAGAAGGTAAGAAAAAATATGGTAAAGAGGCTTGGTTTGGTGGACTCATGGGTGCAGCTCAAGGTTTATCTCCTTTATTTATAGCTATGCCATTTCCTGTAAGTGTTATATCAAGAATAATTGTTGATGCTGGAATGGAGCTTTATAAAGCAAATATTGAAAGAAAAGCAGAAGGGGAGATATACACAAGAATGCAGGCTAAAATTGAAGCTTATGATCAAGCAACAAAAGCTTTGCTATCAGATACAACAAAAGTTGATGATGCTAAATTTACAGCTATGTCGACTGCGATCGGGTACACATTTGATGCAACTAAGAGTCGTGCTGAAAATGTTACAGCACTACTACAACATAGAGAAGCTTTACGAAAATTAACAGGACAAGCTGATGCAATAAACAAACTGGATTCATTTGGTAAACTTGTTGGCACTGAGATAGGCGATGCACAGAAAGACTTCCAAATCTCACTTGCAACTGAAAAAGTTGCTAGAAATGACGCAATGCTCGCAGCAGAAAGAATGCATAGGATTTACAACTTTGCTAAAGTTGTTGCTCCTCTATCTGCAAGAGCTGTTGGAACTATTGGTTCTTGGTTAGGTGAATCTATAGGTAATGGAGGGGTTGCTCACAGTGCAGAACAAACAAGACAGATGGAAGCGATCGACAAGAAAGTTGGAGATGTTATACAGAAAGAGTATGGTGTTGATTCAGATGTCGTAGGAGTAAAAGTAGAAGCAGATGGAACACAAATGGTTGGATTTGATCTTGGAGGTGGAGATAATGGTGCATTGGATGGAAAAGCTGATATCTGGCTTGAAGTTGATAACGGTAAATTTAGCACATTAACAGATCCAAAAAGTGCATTATCTATTGATGAATTAAGAGATACTTTAAATATGGATTCATCAATTGCTCTCGGAGAAGGAGCAAGTGAAAAAGTTGTTGAACAAATTGCAGCAATAAAATTAGGCGAACATATCAATGGAATTGAAGTAGGGGAACTAGATAATGTGTCGAATCCTGCACTAGATTTCTCAGGAGTTATTTATAGATCAGCTGCTCCAAACATGGGAGGCGTAGCAGGAGTTGGTGCTGATGAAATGGCACAAGCTCAAGCTAATGATGGAGAGGTATTGTTAGCTTACGATTTTGATGAGAAGTCAGGTTCCTTAACATTTACTGATGCGAAAGAACTTTTAGATTCACACAACTTATCATTCCCCGTACCTTCTGATGTATCATATGATGCAAGCAAGATCACAACAACTGAGAGTCTCACATATGACCCAGATGATAATGAATTGAGTATAGTTACTACACATACGACACCCGAAGGTGCAACTGGTTTGAGCGTTTACAGTTTGAATAAAGGAGCATTTACACTAAATGATCCTATTCATATACAAACTGAAACAGAAGGTAAATTTGAATCTTTCACAGAAACCGGGATTGAAATTGATCAAGCATGGGGTGAAGATATGAAAGATGGAGTTGCTAATAACAGTACTGTTTGGGGAAATCTTGCAGAATTAGCAAGAGAGCAAGCAAAAGCAGCTGGTATGTCAGATGGTGATGCAAATGCTTTCGGTAATAGATTTGCAAATACCGCTACTGCAGAGATGAGAGCAAATACTGGAAGCAATCTAAATATTGTCCATGTAGGAGATGAGTTTGATCTAACAAAACTTGCTCCAAATGCTTTAAATCAGTATGGGGTAGAACTTAGTAAAAGTGCAAGTATGATCACAACTACTACACAGGTTGATATTACACCAATAATGGAAACAAATGCCATTGGACAAGAAGTGTTAGGATCAATAGCAGATGATATACAGGATCAAGTCTTAACATCTCCTCGTTATATGGGATGGCCAGCTGGGGTAGGTATAGTAACAAGCTTATTTGGAGGGAATCTTC
The DNA here is from genome assembly GCA_964540605.1 of uncultured Candidatus Saccharibacteria bacterium. Taxonomy (GTDB): domain Bacteria; phylum Patescibacteriota; class Dojkabacteria; order SC72; family JAHDCA01; genus CAZINM01. Next base: position 318 of record CAZINM010000007.1, on the reverse strand, counting down.
TACTAAGAAACCTAGATGATGAGGTGATGAAAAAGACCACAGTTACTGTGACAGATGCACCGGTTCCAACACCACCTCCAGCTCCGGCACCAGTACCAACACCGGCACCAGTACCAACACCAGCTCCAGCTCCGGCTCCAACACCAGCTCCAGTACCAACACCGGCACCAGTACCGACACCAACACCAGCTCCAGCACCAACACCGGCTCCAACACCAACACCGGCACCAACACCGGCACCAGTACCAACACCAACACCAGTACCAACACCACCTCCAGCTCCGGCACCAGTACCAACACCGGCACCAGTACCAACAC
>CAZINM010000006.1:0-24205 GCA_964540605.1 uncultured Candidatus Saccharibacteria bacterium | reverse complement strand
AGATTTTTAGATCAACAAAGACTTCGTGAAGAAGGAGATGAAGAGGCTCAGATGCTAGATATAGATTTTGTTGAGATGCTTGAATACGGAATGCCTCCTGCTTGTGGTTTTGGCTTATCTGAAAGAGTCTTTTGGATATTTGAAGATGTGTCAGCAAGGGAAGGTGTCCCATTTCCACCTTTAAGAAGGGGTTATGAGAACAGTACCTTAAAAATATATAAAGATATAATTAATGACAAACCTCATAAATCTTTAATAAACAGTATTAAACAACTTTCAAAAGATACAAAGCTAGTTATGATCTTAGAAAGTGAGAACAAAGGTTGGGAACTAACAAATACTATTGCTCATATTTCGGCATATCTTGGCGCAAAAGCAGGAGATTCATTATTTAGTAGAAACGATTTTAAGTTAATTGATGAGTCGGAAATACCTGCAAACTCACAATATCCAATAATCTCATTGGCTGGTACAGCTACACAAATATTAAATCTTTTCAATAAAATGAAAGATATCAAAGATGTTGAATATATTTTATATGTTGAAGATATGATAAAGATCCATGGTGATGATGAGTTACAAGAAGTTTTATCCAAAAAAGATATTAACTCATTAAAGATTGAAGGTCTCGGAATTTTGGGATCAGCACAAACTTTAGATCAATTAACAAAAAAGTTCTCGCTCTGGAAATAGAAAATTACAAATGAGGGGATCGAAGAAGTAACATTACACATTAGCTGGAGCATTAGGGTCTTTACCTAGGGTGTAATCTTTATATCTTACTTCTTCTACACTTGGTAATGTCTTTCTTGTTTGTTCTTGGACATTTTGAGAAGTTATATGTAATTGAGTATATTCACCCATACCAATAGCTTTTACGGTTCTTCTTGCTAACTTCTGCATATTTTGTTCCAGTCGCCTTACACCATTATCCTTACCGAATGCTTCAGCCAGGGTAACCCAAACATTATCATCAATAACCAATTCTTCAGGTCTTAATCCTGCGTAGTCTAAAACTTTTGGATATAAATAATCTCTTGCAATAATTGCTTTGTCTTGGAATGAATAATCTGGGAATTCAATGAATTCAAGTCTATCAAGTAGCTCTCGTGAGATGGTTCTAAATCTATTAGCAGTAGCGATAAATAACACTTTTGATAGGTCAACAGGATAATCGATATACCAATCTCTAAAATTCGTGTTCTGCTCAGGATCTAAAATCTCAAGCATGATCGCCATAAAATCAGTTCTAGCACTTTCATTGCCACTAACTTTATCAAACTCATCTAGTAGAACGACTGGATTCATGCAACCTGAATTAACTATGGACTTAACTATTTGTCCTGGATAGCCGGTGAGATCATCTGAAGGCGAACCTCTTAACTCTTTAGAAGTACCTACTGCACCTAGTGAGATTCTGTAAAACGGTCTACCCAAAGCTTTTGCTATAGCCTTTGCTAGTGATGTCTTACCAGAGCCTTGAACACCGACAAATGCTAATACTGGTGAACAGTAATGTTTATCACCTAATTCAGTTTTCCTTTTCATTACAGCAAGATATTCAAGTACAACATCTTTAACATCCTCACTGCCATAATGCATGCTATCCATAACAGATTTTGCAAATGTAAGGTCTAGATTATCCCTTACATATCTTCCCCATGGGATACTCAAACACCAATCAATGTATTTAGCAATTGGTTCATACTCACCAGCTGATTGACCTTGTCTAGCCATTCTCCTCAATCGTTTTAGTTTGAGGTCAATCTTCTCTCTTAATGAGTCTGGAATAACTGCGCCTTCTAATTTACTGCTTAAATAAAGAACTTCAGCAAGTTGTGTTGTTTGTTCTCCGCCATTCTGCATAATATGTGATTTTTATAATAAGAGTACATTTAAATCTACATCAAATTATGTTAATTGAAAAGTAAAAACACAGATGTTGATATCTTATAGAACGATTGTAATATTTTTCATTAAACAATCTATGTGTTAAAATATCTGAGTATATAATCAGATATTATATAAGCATTATATGTTGACAAGAAAAGAAAGAATTTTGATATTAAAACTAATAAGCGATCCCTCTAGATATAAGATACTTCAGATCTTAATTCAGAATGATGGGAATCTATGTGTTAATGAAGTTGCAAGAAACATTTCAATAACGCCATCAGCTGTAAGTCACCAATTGTCTAGGCTTGAACAGGAAGATATTGTTAAACCAATAAGAAAAGGTCAGAATGTATGCTACAAATTATTGAAAAATCGATATTCTGATGCGATAAAAGAAATAATCTCTGTTTTTGAATCATGAATCTGAATAAAAAGAGATATTTTAAATTTTACCCAAATGACATTAAGCGTTTTCTAATATCTGCATTAGGTTTGTTAGGGTATGTATTAATCATAAGTGTAATAAACGATATTTTGATTGTTAAATTTCAATCAAAAGAAAGTTATGTAATAAATCTGATCAATTCAACCTTTATTGGCTTGTTGTTTATACCAATCATATTGTTCTCATCAAAAATAAATAGAAGCTCAGTATTTTCAATTAAGCAAAAATTTATTTCATTACTTGCAATGATCGAAGTTATAATTTTTGTAAATCTAGTGATCTATTTCATAAGTAATAATATTTACATTGTTTTGCTATTTACTTTGCTAATTTTAATGATTGGTAGATCTGAGTTAGTTAGAAATATCTCAGATCATGATATTAATTCAAATACATCATTAACATCTATTTTATCCCACAGTGCTTTAATAATTATTAAAAACAACTTATTTATGATGCTCATATTATATATTTCTTATAAATATGGCATCATTTCTGGGATATTAATACCAATGGTATTAATTGTTTTACTATCTTTAATAAAAAAACCGAAACTAAAAAATAGGTATGATAATATCTTTAGATCTATTGGATTGTTGATACTGATCTATCTTGTAATGGGTAATTTTTAATGATCTGCTGATAGATCAAATTTTTCAGGTTAGTAATGTATTATTAATAATTCCGAAGACAAACATTTGTCGTGTAATCCAATCGCTTCGCTCTTGGAACACTCGGTCGGAACCTATCGGTCAAGATAATTATCATCTTAAAAAATAAACAAACTCCAAGAGGATTTGCTTTATTTCTGGTGCCGAGGACAGGACTTGAACCTGCACGAGATTGCTCTCACTAACGTCTGAGGCTAGCGTGTCTGCCATTCCACCACCTCGGCGAGAAATTTGATAAATTATACATCATAGTGTTATAAAACAGCTATACATAAAGAATTTTACCTACATAATAATATAAAACATGCTAAGTTAAATAAACCATATTCTTGTGATATACTGACAGACTTATTAAGTTAAATGAGTTCCTTTATGAAGGAGACGATAACTATTATTGGATCTGGATATGTAGGCTTATCTTCTGCAGCAATTTTTGCTAATGCTGGTTATAAAGTTTATGCATTGGATATTGATGAAAAGAAAATTAAAATAATCAGATCTGGAAGATCTCACTTTTATGAATTAGGACTTGATTATTTTATAGCTAAAGCTATTAAAAAAGGTAACTTGATTCCCACAATAAGTTATGAAGAGTCTATCCCTAACTCTACAATGGCAATATCTTGTGTTGGTACACCTGATAATCCTGATGGAAGTTATAATATGTCTTACATTTTCTCATCAGCAGAAGAAACAGCTAAATATGCAAAAAATGGATTAGTATATGTACAAAAAAGTACCGTACCTGTTGGAACAGGTGAAAAGGTAATGAAACATATTAAGAAAGTAAACCCTAAGCTAAAAGTACATTATGTATCTAACCCAGAATTCTTAAGAGAAGGTTCTGCCGTATTCGATACATTGAACATGGATAGGATAGTAGTTGGTGGTAATGGTGAAGATGCTAGAAAGCGTCTGATTGCAGTTTACAAAAAGGTAGATGATCTTGCTAAAAAGACTGATATGTCAGAAATATCTAAATATGCTGGAGTGACAATGCCTAGTATTAAAACATTTGATAAAACACCATTTATAGAAAGAGTTTTAGAGACAAGTTTAGAGAGTGCTGAATTGATTAAAGTTTCATCTAATGCATTTCTTTCATTAAAGATCACTTTTGCTAATTCTATAGCTCAATTATGTGACAAAACAGGTGCTGATATCGTAGAAGTTATGAATGGGGTAGGTATGGACCATAGAATTGGTCGTGCATTTTTGTATGCAGGTCGTGGGTATGGTGGAGGATGTTTTCCCAAGGATGTATCTGGTTTATTGGCTGTTGCCGATGAACATGATGTTGATCTGAAAATAATGAAATCTTCAGTTCAAGTTAACGAGGAGATGCCACAATATATTGTTGAGAAAATGATCAAAGAAATACCTGATCTTAAAAAGAAAAAGGTTGCTTTACTTGGTCTATCTTTTAAACCGGGTACTAGTGATACAAGAAAATCTCCATCAATTAAATTAGCAAATTTACTTGTTGGAAAAGTTGCATCTATCAAAGTATATGATCCTGAAGCTGAAGAAGAAGCAAAACCTCATTTAGAAAAAGATGTAGAACTAATGGATACTGTAAAAGATACATTAGATGATGCTGATGTCGCTGTTATTGCAACTGATTGGCCACAATTTAAAGATCTAAATCTATTTAAGAAAGTCGATTTCGTAGTTGATGGAATGAATGCTTTAGATAAAGAACAGTTGAGGAAGATGAAGGTAAAATATATTGGAGTGGGGAGGTAGGGATTAATTTTGCACTGGGAACATAAATGTAAACATTGGGTTCCCACCTACACCATTAACAACACCATCATTTGAAGCTTCTAGAATAATACCTGATCTCTTACAAAAATATAGAAGTAATTTTAAACCAATGCCCATTGATCTTGTTTTTAAAATCTCATCCATGTTTTTATTTTTTATCTCTCTCATATTAAGACCTTCAATGAATTGATCTGGTAAAGGAGATGTTGATGCATTTGTAACTTGTAAAACAACATAGCTTTCATCTGAATCGGGTTTTTTAAGTTTTCCGATTTTTACAGAGATATTAGGTTTACCAGATTTACTTTCAGTACCATACTTAATTGCATTTGAAAATGTTTGTCTTAAAGCTAATAAAAAAACAGTGTAATTAATACATGAATCGTCTAAACCTTCCTCGATGTTAACTGAAAGTTGATGAGTTGTATTATCTGGTGCAAAAATTAATTCTTGATTAATAAATACTTCTGATATTTGTTGAATATTTGGTACTGGTTTGTGTTCTTGCTCTGTTGACAATTTAAATAACATATTAATTACATCATTAATATTATTTCCATTTCTTTTAATTCTATTTAAGTAAATGTCACGCTCATCAACACTTATTCCTCCTAATAAAATCAAATCACAATATGCAATAACAGATGTTAGAGGTACTCTTAGATCATGTATTAATTGTTGAATTAAAATTAAAATTTCTTTTTGACCTTCTTGAAGTCCTTCTTCATAACCTTCTTGATGACCTATACACCTTGATACTTCAGCTAATATTTCATCTTCTTCAGGTCCTCGACTTTCTCTATTAAATGTACTTTTTAAGTAAGCTATTGGATCAATAGGAGTTTGAAGACTATGACATGTTTGAATATATCTTAATACACCTGGACTACAATACTCTTGTCCTCTGCATGCATTCGATTGTGTTGTAAGTGTTTCTGGACCCATTTATAATACAATATAATTAAATGAGATATTATACTATAGGTTTCTTAATAAGTAAATAATTACTACAATGAAAAAATACACTCTTGATGATCTTCGCTTGATCTATGAAGATTTCAAACCACAAGTACAATTAGATTTTCATGATTATGGAGTGATTAATTCTTTCGATATTGCTCGTATTTATAACGAATTTGTTGATGAAACTATAAAATTAAAACAAAAAAGATTACTAATTATTGTAGGTAAGGGAAAGATCGTTAATCCACGAGTAAATAAACTATTATCAAAAGATAATAGAGTCGATTCATTCAACTATGCTGGATATTTTAGCGGAGGTAAAGGTGCTTTTGAGGTTACCCTCAAATAGCAATCAATTTCATTATAAGTATAGTTTATTCGATCGGTGATACATGGTATTTATTATATGGAGCTACTTGTACAACATCAGGATCCATCATGAATATTTTCATTAATGTTCTTACTCTATCATTATTACCTTCAGATGCTGGAAAGAAGGTATTTGATCCGTAAAAACCATCGAATCCATAATCCGGTATCCCTTCATCCCAATCACCTAAATGCAAAATAACTTTGTTTTTATGAATTTCGTAATCTTTAATACCAGAAAACACAGGTATTAAAGTTTCTATTTGTGATGCAGGAGTAGATTCAGGTAAGTCGTATTCAACTATTAACCAATTTACCTCTTCAAGATTCTTATCAATCAAATTATTTACCTCAGCAACAGTTTTTTTTAGATCATAAAAATTGTAATTTTTATAATTTGTTGCAGCTGGGACAATTTCTGAAGATAATAAACTCTCAAATGAAGCACCTGGACAAGCTGTATTATTTACAACCCATTTATCTCTATCTGTGCAAAGGTAAGATAGAACATGACCAGAATGACACCAGAAATAACTATCTTTATGACCATAAACTGTCACATTTGTACTTAACCAATCTGTGAGAGATCCAGATGACATTACTAAATTAAGATTATAAAAGGTTGCTTTTTCCGCTAAAAGTTTGATCAAAGCTTGTTTAGCTGCATAAGTTGGCCCAGTTGAAGTAAAATCTCCAATTAATGCTATACCTATGCTCATTGTATTTGCTTCCGTGTAGGCATGATATCCATATACCTCGTCACCACCACCTTTACCTTCATAAATATTACCCCAGGCATCAATTAAATAGTTATATCCAATGTCTCCCCAGCCACGACTATAAGCGTGATATAGATAGATATTTCGTACAGCTTGATCGGGATCTTCAGGGGTATTAGATGAAGCTGTGTGATGAATGACAAATTTGGAAACTCTGAAATAGCCTGGCGTCCAAGTATATCTAGCCGGATCATCAATATCTAAACTACTATTTGGATCCCATGATGCTGGTGATGCACCCCAAACATCTCTTGATATTATATTTAATGATGAATATTTTGCTCCAGAATCAGCATTTTGAATTTCTGATGTTTTAGCGATTTGTATCGGTTCTGTACTAGTTGAAAAAATATCTATATTTAACTCATTAACACCCTTAGTTCTAATATAAGCGGTTTTACTAGTTGGATAAATCAGGTTTGAGACCAATCCTTTAAAAGTTTCTCCTTCATCGATTTCAGGATATATTTTTGTTAGATGATCTACTGATTCCCCCAAATATAGATCTCCTTCATTCCACCTTACTACATAAGCAGATATAGATATGTCAGGGATCTGTATTAAATATGAGCCATCAGATTCAATTTTATACCCTAATGTTCTTACACTTCCTGAACCGATATTTTCTGTTTGAGCGTTGTTAACTTCTAGTTTCGTAAATGTTTGATCTGATGTTGCGTTAAGAGAGTCTGCTTTGTCAAAATTATTATTTGAACCATCCTCTGAATTTTCAGTCTTTGACTCTGACTCTTTAATACCTTCTAATGTTTTCTGGTTTAGATCACTTGTATCAAGTTCAAGAAGAGATATATCATCGGGCTTTTGTGTGGTGTTTCTATCAAATGTATCTTTAGTTAGTAATGACACAAATACAAATACCAAAATGATACTAATGACAAGTATACTTTTTCGTATAAATTTTTCTTTATGCATTATTATTTCATTATATTAGTAAGACTGTATAATTTAAAGGTTAAATCTTTTAAGAAGAATATGAATGGACTTATAAATGTGTTCAAAGCGCCGTGTATTACTCCTTATCAAACAATTATAAAGCTCAAAACTAAATATCATCTTAAAAGATCCTTAAAAATTGGTTATGCGGGTAGGCTAGATCCATTAGCATCTGGTGTGCTACTTCTTATGATCGGAAATGAATGTAAGAACCGTAATTTTCATCAAGCTCATATCAAGGAGTACAATTTCAACTTGATTCTTGGGATCGAAACCGACTCGTTAGATCCTTTAGGTTTAATTAAAAGGATAGATCACAAAATAGATAAAAGATCCTTAACGAAATTAGATCTAACGAAATTTTTAGGAGTAAACGATCAGAAGTATCCATTATATTCCTCATATCATATAGATGGTGTACCTATGTATAAACTTGCACGAAATAAATTAATACAAAATGATAGTCGTCCAGTTAAAGAGATAGATATTCATGATATTAAAATTAACAAAATGAGTTCATTAAGTTTTAATGAATATTCAACAAAAGTAATTGAGCGTATTAGAAAGATCAACGGTCATTTTAGGCAAAGATCAGTTATTGAATCATGGGATAAAGCCTTAATAAAATATAAAGATAGATCATTAAATATAATTAACATTACAACTACAGTATCCACAGGCACTTATATTAGAACTCTTTGTGAGGACATTGCGTTAGAACTTGATACTGTTGGAATCGCTGATAATATTATTAGAAAAAGGGTAGGTGAGTACAAAATTGAGGACTCACTTCGTATTTAAAGATAAGAAAATGGTCAATATAAAAATGAAAGTTATAAATAAAAATAGTTTCTTTGGTAAATTAGTAGGTCTTTATTCTAATAAAAATAATATGCCAATATATTTTGAAACAAGATCTGGTATTCATACATTTTTAATGAAGAATCCAATAAGATTATTAGTTTTAGATGAAAATAATATTATTCGTGTGGACGAGCTTATAAAACCAAATAGGATCAAACTTTGGCCTTATAAATATAAGAAAGTAATTGAAGTTCCTTCTAGTTACAAAATTAACAATAAAATCAAAATTGGAGAGAAGCTCGATCTACAATTTATTGGAAATTAGCTATTTCCTATTCTTAGTCCTCTTTAGTTTTCTTTGAGGGAATACTATCTGATCTTTAAGATCGTCTAAGTCTATGAAATCGTCTGCGATTCCTTTAAGTGTTGCATTTGTAGTCTTTCCAAAAGCTACAACTTCAACTAAACATCCTAAAGATTGCTGTAGATAATTTACAACAGGTACGAAGTCACCATCTCCTGTAACAAGTACGATTGAATCTACTTTATGACCTAATCTGATAGCATCCATTGCAATTCCTGTATCCCAATCACCTTTTTTTGCTCCTCCTGCGAAAACTTGAAGCTCTTTCTCTTTTATTTCAAATCCAGCTTCATTAACTGCGTCAAAGAAACTAACTTCACCCTCTACTGTGTCGGATTTGATTACATAAGCAATTGCTCTTGTTAATATCCTATCCATTACAGCTAGTTCAAGTAACTTCTTATAGTTCACTTTCGAGTTATATAGATTTTTGGCTGAATAATACAAGTTTTGTACATCTACTAGTACGACTAATCTTTGTTGTGGGTTTCTGTATATCATTTTTTTAATTGTTAAATATTAATGAATTATACACTAAAGTGTTAAATTTTAATGATTTTGTTATATTTAAATATGAATTCCCTAATGTCGCAGATAGCAGAAAGAATAAGAAAGCAAACTCTTTTATATAGATTTATCCTTTTAGCAATAGCTATAAACATCACCATAATAATATTAAATAATGATGAATTTTGGTTCCCATTCATAAGTAATGTCAATTTTGCTTTTCATGAAGCTGGGCATATTTTCACGATGACATGGGCATCTGAAGAGGTCATTGCAGTAGCTGGAAGTATATTTCAATGTCTAATTCCTATTATTTTTATTCTATTAGCAATTAAGCAGATATATTTCTTTGAAGCAGCAATCTTAGGAGTATGGCTAGGAACTAATCTACACTATATTGGTGGTTATATTATTGATTCAATGAGATTTGATTGGCCTATGTCCCAATTCTTCGGATCGAATTCAACACATGATTGGAATTATTTATTTTCCCAATGGGATATTCTTGATAGATATGAGGATATTGGGACTGCTGTATTAACTATTTCAAGGGTAATTTCTGTAGCAAGCATTATTATAGCAATGCTTTTGTTGATATGGCAGATAATATTGAAGATCAGGTTTAAAGATCAAAGAATAAATAATGATAGAAATAAAGTAAAAATATGGATTTAAAATTGTGTTGTTTTGACAGCGAGTAGGGGTGGAGAGGTGATGATTGAAGAAAGTGAGTTTTTTTTGGCCTTCTGGGGCGAGTTTCCGCTTGCGCGTAGCTCGCCCCTTTGGGCTTAGGGTAGGCTCGGGAACTTGTACTTCGGAACGCATACGTTCCGATAAAATTCGCGAGCCTGAGGGGATACCCATTCGGGCATCCCCTCCGTGACTGCCAGCAACGTTCGCTGGCAATCTTCTATATCCCAGGCCCTTAGGCCTAGGAAAACAAAACCCAAAACGCATGCTAGAAAAATTACAACCACCCCGAAGATTTTTAGAAATTTCATTTCGGACCTCCTTAAACTAGACTGAATTTCGAACCACTTCAACCAATTTAATCATCAAAAAATATTAAGAACTAAATTGGTTGTAGTGGATTCAATACTACTCGCTGTCAAAGAGCTGATAGATATAAAAAATACCTATCTAAACTACCAATATTATAGCATAACCTATAGTATATAGTCAATATTGATATAATCACAAATGCACTTAATAATGCATTCGTCACTAATACTGTATCGTATAACTATCCTGAATATCATCCATATCACACTCAGTCGACAGGAGTTTGATAGTTATCTTCTCAGAGCTATTTTGTATTATTGGACTGCTATAACTTACAGAGTAATCATTTGGATCATAAACCTGTACCCAATGGAATTGTAACTCATTATCCCCTTGAACTGCTGAGGAAGTAGTATTGTTATACAAAATGTTCATTTCTCCTGCAATTCCTACAACATGAGGACTTCCATCATCATCTATCCATGTAGGATCAATAGATTCAGTAACATTACCACCTGCTTGATATATAACCTCAACTGATTCACCTGGTTCGATCACATCAAAATCCTCTAAACCCATGAATATTTCAGTCTCATCTATAGCATCGTAAGCATAATAACTTGTTGTTTCACCACCATTTAAACTATATCTAAAAGCATGAGTATAAGAGTAATCACTGTCATAAAGATCCTTATATGTAACAGGTATCTTACCAGTATTGGTCAGTTTTACCTTAATATTAAAATTCTTACATACATGTGCGACAGAGTTAGGATAATCTAAAATCTCTATTTCTAAATTAGGAATTAAAGATAGTTTATACTCCTCAATATCCTCTTCAGTAGTCAGTTTTACGCTAGTACCATAAAAAGTCCATGATTCCATATCATAAACACCTTCTACGACGACTGGATCTCCATCAGAAAAAGATGAAATCTCAATATCTGTCAAACCTTTACTATCCATATTCTGATAATAAACAGAAACCGAACTATCTCCATAAGAAACTTCAAATGTATCTGGAATATAGGTTGTATTCCTAAAATTACCAAATATTTTTACTTCTTGATCACCTTCACCTTGTAGATTATAGATCTGACTTATATATATTGAACCTTCTAGATCACCATATTCTCCACCATTTGATCCAGAATTATCTGATGTAAAAGCGTTTCGTAAAGTATCAAAGAAACCATCACTTGAATTAACATCTTTATTTCTTGAGAACAAAAAAAATCCTACAACCCCACATGAACCGCACAGAAACACTAAAGCAACAATCACTATTAAAATGATCACAATTGGTTTCTTTTTATGATCAGCCATATATTTCTAAAAATATTTTATTTATAGATATTAACATAAAAAATAGATGTAGAAATCATCTGTGTGTTAGAATATATTGTTAAATTTTTATGTCGAATTTATGAGTTTATCAAAGGTTGGTTATGCTGATAATATCGAGAAAGTTACATTAGATAATGGAAACTTCAGAAAAGTCCTATTTACCGGAAAATACTCACAATTAGTAGTAATGACATTGCAGCCAGGTGAGGATATTGGACTTGAAGTACATGACAATGTTGATCAATTCTTTAGAGTTGAGCAAGGTAAAGCTATAGTTACTATGAATGGTGAAGAGACAGAGATCGAAGCAGATTTTGCATTTATTGTTCCTGCTGGTGTAGAACATAATGTTATGAATGTTGGTAATGAGGAATTGAAGCTTTATACTATCTACTCACCTGCAAATCATCCAGATGGTACAGTTCATAAAGATAAAGCTGAGGCAGAAAAATATGAAGAAGAGCATCATCACTAGAGATCTACAAGTTGAAATTAAAAGAGGCTTTTAAAAGCCTCTTTTTTTTGCTCTATTCGTATCTAAGTGCATCTATCGGATTCAATCTACTTGCTCTAAGAGCAGGTAAGAAGCCACAAACAACACCCACTAATATCGAAATACCTGTAGCAAAAATAATATCATTTATTGAATAAACAGGGGTAATATCTATCCATCTTTGAACCAAGTAGGCTATACCATAGCCAGATGCAATTCCTAAAGCACCACCTATCATTGAAAGAAATACGGCTTCCAGTAAAAACTGTAATAATATATCAGAATTTTTAGCGCCAATCGCTTTTCTTATACCAATTTCTCGCACTCTTTCAGCAACAGAAATCAACATCACATTACCTATTCCAATACCACCAACCAATAATGAGATAGCTGCAATAGCAGATAACATCAGTGTAAATGTATCAGTTATCATAGATATCCTGCTAGTTAACTGTTCAACTGTAAAAACAGAGAATGAAGCCTTTTCAGGATCCTCATCACGAATATCAATAAGTGTATTTTCAATATCTTTTGCTATTTCAGTGATCTCATTACTACCATCTGCCTTTGAAACTATTAAAGTGATATCTTCAGATTCATAACCAATCTTTTTCACCTGAGTATAAGGGATGAAAATTTGTAGATCCGCTTCTTCTTCAAAGATTCCTGGTTCATGTGGATCTAAAATACCAATTACCTCAATTTGTTGATCTTCCATATACAATACTTTTTCTTCTTCATCATAATAAGGTTCCTTTGTAATTTCAGAACCAATGACCGCAACAAGTTCATCCATTTCAGCTTCTTCATTAAATAGCTCACCATTTGTCGTCTTCAAAGAATATACATCAAAATATTGATGGTCAACTGCTGTAATAGTAACTTTAGTTGATGTTTGATCAGCCTTTGAATATGCGTCAACTTCGATATCAATTGATAGGGAGATATATTTAATACCATCGATCTCCTTATCTAAAAGTTCTTTATAATTTTTGATTGTTAAAGGAACAATCGCATTAGCTGATAATTGTTTTGAACTCTCTCTATACTCTTCTGGATCAGGCCTTTTTGTAGGATCTTCCATATGATTATCGAAAGAATTGAAGTTTGGCATCATTTGATTAACTGTTATAACATCTGATCCTAAAGCTTCTAACTCTCCAACAATATCTTTTTGAGCTCCTTCACCGATAGCCTGTAAAGCGATCACTGAACCGATACCTATGAGAATACCAAGCAAAGTTAAAAAACTTCTTACTTTATTTCTTAATATTCCCTTAACTGCAAATTGTAGGTTAGCTAAATATCTAATCATACTTGTTTATCTGACTCAATTTTTCCATCTTCAATAATTAAGATCCTATCAGCATAATGAGCTATATAATCCTCGTGAGTTACAAGTACTACAGTTGATCCCATTTTATGAAGTTTAGTAATCAGTTCCATGATCTCAGTACCAGTAACACTATCCAAATTACCTGTAGGTTCATCTGCTAAGATCACCTTTGGATCCATTAATAATGCTCTAGCTATACCAACTCTTTGCATTTGTCCACCAGATAGCTCATTAGCCTTATTGTTTTCTTTACCTTTTAGACCAACTAACTCGATCTTTTCTTGTACTTTTTTATTGATATCTTTCAAACCACCGTATCTGCCAGGAAGAGCAATATTATCTCTAACACTCATTTGATTTAGTAAGTTATATCTTTGGAAAATGAAACCAAACATTTTATTTCTAAGTTCTGCTAAATTTCTATCTTTAATAGTACTTATATCAATTCCATCTAGTTCATATTTACCTGATGTCGCAATATCTAATGCACCAATTATATTCATTAGTGTAGATTTCCCAGAACCTGAAGTTCCCATTATCGCAACAAATTCGCCATCTTTGATCTCAAGATCGATATTTTTTAATGCAGTAAAAGATGCATTACCTTTACCGTATGTTTTTGTTATATTTTGTAGCTTTATCATATCTTTTTTTAGAAAATAACGACCTACAATATATCACTAATATTTTAGAATAACTACCAATCTGTAACTATACATTATCTATAAAAATCTATGTGTATTTATTGTGAATTTCCATTATATCTAGAAGAAGGTAAAAAAAGGCGCACCTAAGTGCGCCTTAAATCACAATTTCAAAAGAGAATACTATTCCTCTCTTGGTCTTGCTTCATTAACCTTAATGGTTCTACCATCAAGATCTGAGCCATCAAGCTGCTCAATAGCTTTTTTCGCGTCTTCTGCTGTTTTCATTGTAACGAAAGCAAAACCTCTAGATTTACCAGAGAATTTGTCTGTAATGATTTTAGCTTCAACAACCTCTCCGACAGCTTCAAAAGCTGCTCTAAGAGCGTCTTCTGTTGTAGCCCATGCGATTCCGCCGACAAATAACTTTGTGTTCTCCACTTTATAGAATAGTGTAAAAAATAAAACCTGAAAACTCTACTTTATTACACAAACCATTAATTTAACATTAAGGAAATAGGTAACTTCGCTTCATTTTCAGATAGCAGTATAACATATTAAAAAAATATGTAAACAGATTAAACTAATTAGCTATTAAACACGATATTTAGCTATAGAGTTGCAAAACCTGCGATAAAAGCAATGATTGAAAAAAATGAGAATAGAATAACCCAGAACCATTTATGGAAAAATTTATTCAATGTAGCTTTCTGAGGTTTATCAGGGTCATATAATAATTCAACTATCTGACCGACTTGATATTTTCTTTTATTCCCAGATCCCATTGAAGATTGAAATTGAACTTTTTCACCTTTTTCAGTACTGAATGAGATCATAGGATAATAAACTTTACTGTAAGAAGTATGACCATCCTCATCTGTTGATTGACTCATTGTTTCTTTTATTTCATAAACTTCACCTTTTGTAACTATAGCTTTCTTTAGGAACTTCTTCTTGTTTAGATAAGACAGAACAGCAAAAACTAATAAAGCTAATCCAATAAGAAATGGCATATTACTAATTATTTAATTTAATAATTGATTTTATCAAATATTCATTAGAATTTAAGTATTTTTATCATAAAGTTGCTATAATCACTGGTCATTTTTAGTTTACACATATATGAAAAAAGAACTTATTAGAAATGTAGCAATCATTGCGCATGTAGATCATGGAAAAACAACTCTTATAGACGCATTTATTAAGCAATGTCACAACTTTCGTGAAAATCAAGAGGAGATGAAATTAACTCAGATCTTAGATTTTAACGATCTAGAACGAGAAAAAGGTATTACTATCCAAGCAAAGAACACCTCATTAATATATAAAGATCATAAGATAAACATTATTGATACACCTGGTCACGCAGATTTTGGTGGTGAAGTTGAAAGAACATTGAATATGGCGGAAGGTTGCATATTACTTGTTGATGCACAAGAAGGTGTAATGCCTCAAACTCGATTTGTATTAAAAAAAGCCTTAGAACTAAATCTGAAACCTATTGTATTAATTAACAAAATTGATAAGAAGTTAGCAAATATCAATAAGACTTTAAATAAAACACAAGATCTTTTTTTAGAGTTAGCTACAGATTCTGCACAACTTGAATTTAAAACTTATTATGCTATTGGTCGGGAAGGAAAAGTATTTTCCGAAATGCCTCAAGATCTTAATGAGGCTGGTGATACAAGGCCTTTATTAGATGCTATCATCTCCGAGATCCCAGCACCCAAAGGTGATGATAATGCTCCTTTCCAAATGCAGATCTCATCATTGGATTATAACGAACATCAAGGTCAATATATAATCGGTAAGATTACATCAGGATCAGTTTCTTTAGGTCAGAAACTTGCTTCTGCTAACCCAGATGGTGAAATAAAGGCAAAAGGTTATGTAAAACAGATCTATATTAAAGATGTTCTATCTTATAAATCAATTGAAAGTGCATCAGTAGGAGAGATCATAGCAATAGGAGGATTTGAAGATGTCTCAATTGGAGATACATTATGCGACCCTGAAAATATAGCTTCATTGCCATCAATAAAGATCTCACCTCCATCTCTGAAGATAAAATTCGAAGCGAACACTTCTCCATTTTTAGGAAAAGAAGGTCAATTCCCAAATCTAAAACAGTTACAAGCCAGATTAGAACAGGAATCTAAAACAAATGTTAGTTTAACAATTGAAAGATCAAATGATGGCTCATATTATGTTTCAGGAAGGGGTGAATTACATCTTGCAATTCTAATAGAAAAAATGAGAAGAGAAGGTTATGAGTTCCAATTACGAAAACCTGAAGTAATTGTAAAAAATATAAATGGTGTTGATAATGAACCAATTGAAGAGCTTTATTTAGAATTCCCAGAAGAGTATTTTGCAGAGGTTTCTCAAGAAGTTAATGAAAGAAAAGCTCAATTAATAGATATTGTTAAAGATGAGAATATTTACAAGGTCTTTTATAAAATAACTGCAAGGAATTTAGTTGGATTAAGAAGGATATTATTAACCTCCACTAAAGGAAATCTAATAATGAATAACTCTTTTCTGGAATATCAACCGATCTCAGAGATTGAAGAGAGACCACAAAAAGGACGATTAGTATCAACTGAAACTGGTAAAGCTTTAGCTTACGCTTTAAACACGATTCAAGATAGAGGAGATCTATTAATTGAACCATCAACTGATGTATACGAAGGTATGATAATTGGTTTAAATAAATATGATAGTGATATTAATGTAAATCCACTTAAAGCAAGAGAGAAATCTAATGTAAGAAAAGCAACTGGTGTTGTTACAGATATCTTATTGAACACACCTATTCAATTAAACCTTGAATATGCACTAGTTCTATTAAGAGATGATGAGATCTTGGAAGTTACTCCTAAAAGTTTAAGATTGAGAAAAGTATTTCTCAATAAATTGGAAGAGTACAATGCACTTAAACGAAAGAAGAAAGCGAGTAAATAATAATCTTTAATGTCTTATTGTTACTGCTCCAAATACTGCTTCACCACTGATCGTTAAAGTTCCTTCGTTACTTTTCACTTTAGATGCAACAGTTTTATCTTCCCATCCACCAAATACTCCAGTTCCTTTAACAATAACACTCATATCTTTAGGAATGATTATCTCAGCACCGCCAAAAATTGCACTTATATCTAATGTCCCACCGTCCTTAGAGATCTTACAATCAGTTAAATAGACTTTTGTAGCACCAAATATTGATACTATTTCACCACCTTTGAAATCTGTAGATTTAATATTTCTTTCATTTCCGCCAAAGATCACGAAATCATCGATCTTATCTTTACTATATGTATTGGAATTTTTACTAGTTTTATCCTTATCAGATCCAAGTTTTGGTGCGATACCAAATATCGAAGCTCCAAGATATATAAATAGAATTGGGAAGAATAATCTAAAAGCATTGGTGTTTAAGAGTTCAGCGACAAAGAATAAGACACCTGCAAGTATTATAAAGATACCGAAAGATCTCTTTTTATTCAAAAATAAATAAATCCCAAAGAAAATAAGGATAACAGGCCATAACTGATCCCAATAAGCACTAATACCTAAAATACTAAATAATCCTGACAAACCGATCAATAAAAGAATAATACCAAAAAAGTGTCTACCGTTGATCATTATCAATGGAACTAAATTTATTTGTATTCAATTCAAAAGAACCAACCCCAACTTCAATATCAAAGTAAATTGTTTTATTAGAACGACCTTTATTAAACTCATATGAACCATCACCTGCAATATTCGACAACTCTTCTCCATTTACTGTAAGACTTCCAAGTCCAATTTTGTATTTAAGTACATAATTAACATCATCTTCAATATCAAAGCTACTTTCTCCTGCACCTACACGAATTGTATACTTACTTTCATTTTGAATATTTTTAAGTTTAGCTGACAAACTACCCGCACCAATATTTACATTAAAGGTATCAATGTCTGTATCATCAAGGTCTATTTCACCAGTTCCAGCTCCTAGATCAATATCAAAATTTGTAATTAAAAGATTACTACCTAGAATAAATTCGTATTCTGGAGCTCTTGTAGGTATAAAAAATGTGAAATATTCTTTATTTTCTTGACTAAAATCAATTGTTAATAGTTCATCATTTTCTTCTAGAAGTAGTATGGGTTTACCCCAATCTTCAAAATATTTTGAGTTTAATGCAAACCTATCAACATTTTTATCATCTGTAAAAGTGAATTCAGAAGCACCTATATCAATACTAATGTCATAATTAGTATGTTTAATGAACTGTTCTGATAATGTGTAATTTGATTCTTTATAATCGGTATTATTTTGATTTTCAAAACTTCTCTCGATTTTAACTAACCATTCTGGAAGTTGAAATTTACTATCATTCCATACTGAATTATTATATTTATTAAGTACTATCACTAATATAAGTGCATATATAGCGAGGGATAATATCCCTAATACCCATTTAAAGTATTTACTGGCCTCAAAAATGATACTTAGTCCACCAATTATTATAAAAACAGGCCAAAATCTAAAAATATACTCCCATACATTCCATGGCAATATATTCAGAGAATTAAATAACAGGACAACACCCACAAACATTAAAAAGGATCCCCATGAATAATCATCATCTTTCTTTCTATTATGGGAAAATACTTCTTTTTCATTTATTTCTGTTTTTTCCATACTCAATTATATAACTTTTTCGCAACATGTGGAATTCAAACAACATAGTTTGACTTTGAATATCTATGATGATATCAATAACAAAATATGAAAATAGTTTTTCTTACAAATTATCCTGATATTTCTGTTGGAGGCGATTCTAGAGTTCCTTGGGAATTGGCCAGATCTTTCGCAGAATATACAGATAATGAGGTCTGGATCATTAAAGCAGGTAAGGAGTTCAAACTTGAAAGAGATCATATATCAAAAAAATTAATGACATTTTCATTTCCCGCAGATGAAATTGATCTAAAATTTTACTTTTTTAAAACCTCATTAAGAAATATTTCAAGAGTTTTTAAATTCTTAGATGAAATTCAACCGGATATAATTCATGGTCACTCTTTTGATCCTACTTGTTATATATGTCAGAGTTGGGCATTAAAAGAAAAAGTTCCTTTTGTTTACACTTCCCATGTTTTACCTTCACAAAGTACAAGTTTTATTCCAGATATTAGGTATATAAGAATAATTTCAGCCTTAGTCAATATCCCCTACGAAACTTATACACGATCCTTTTATTCAGGTTGTGCAAGTATAATAACTCTAAATGAAAGTGCTAAAAAAGACTTTCAAGGATACATGAAGAATAAAAAGATGAGATATGACACAATACCGAATGGTACATATCTAGAAAAAGCATATTTCCTTGAGAGGAAACCACCTAAAGAAAGAGAGACATTAAGAATAATCTTCCCAGGCCACCTAAGTTCAAGAAAAAATCAAAATTACATCATAGAGTCACTAAAATATATTAGATCTGATCGTAAAATTGAGTTGTTCTTACCAGGTTCACAAATAGATAAGCAGTATTTAAAACTTTTAAATAAAACATCTAATGAATTAGAAAAGATCAAACCAAATATAAAAGTGATCCTACCTGGTCATATGGATCATGAATTGCTTTTAAATAAATATAAAGAATCACACTTTTTAATCTCTTCTTCTAAAATGGAAGTACAAAGTTTAGTTATAATCGAAGCCTTAGCGTCTGGATTGCCAATATTAGCTCTTGAGAATGAAACTACAACAGAATTAATAAAAAGTGACAGAAATGGTTATTTAACAAGAATAAATACTTCTCCGAAAGATTTCGCTTTACTTATAGACAAATTATTAACAATAGAATCTGCAAAATATACTTCTTTTTCAGAAGAAGCTATTAAATCTGTAAATCACTTAAGTTGGAGAAACACAGTTACAAAGACAGAAGAAATATATAAGGATATTGTTAAAAATTATAAGCATCATGTTACTGAAAGTGGGTTAGAAAGAATAATGTCAAAATTAAGAATTGAAGATGGTGCTAAAGATGATAACGATCCATTAGTGCAAGATAAAAAAAATCGCATGGTAACACTATCTGTATTGGCTGGTATAGCTTTGTCTGCTCTAACAATTTTCAATCTCGCTACTTCAATAAATAGATCTACTAAAAAGATCAAAAGTGCCGTAAAAGAACGCAGAAATAATAGACCATAAATTCTAACAGTAAGAATATTTTCATAACTTCAAACTCAAGTATCTTTATATCATTACAAACCTATGATAATTTAATATTAGTTAACTTTCTATTAAACAAAGATGCTTGAAGCAGATGAAATAATAAAAACGATACTAATTGAAAAAAAGATCATTAATAAATGGAAATTAAAAAAAGCCGAAGATTCTATTCAAAAAAGTGGTAAATCTTTGTTAGATTACCTTGTCGAGAAAGGTGAGATAAGAAAAATAGAACTCGGAGAAACTGTAGCTGCATCGTTAAATTTGCAATATGCAAATCTAACTGATAACACGCCTGATGCAGATACAATACAGAAATTAAGCGAAGAGTATTGTGAGAATTTCCATATTATTTTAATGCAAGTATCAGAAGAAGAGGTTCATGTTGCTACAGATAGACCAGATGATCCACATGTAAGAAATACATTGAATGAGATCTTTCCTAAAAGAAAACATGTACTTTACTACTCACTTCCCGAAGATATTGCAAAGGCACTTGAAGTATTTAGAAAACCTCTTGAAACAACATTATCGGAATTATTAAAAAAGAAAGTTCACGAAACACCTCAGCTATTTCAAGCAATAATGAATGATGCGATAAATTTTGACACATCAGACATTCATTTCGAGCCAAGAGGAGAAGAAGTAGTTGTTAGATTTAGGGTAGATGGAGTTTTAAGAGAAGCTGGAAGAATGAATGAATCATTATATACAAATCTTCTAAATCTATTGAAGATCAGAAGCAATATTAGAACTGATATCCATTTGCAAACACAAGATGGATCTATGAGATTTGAAAAAGATAGGATAATTTACGATATTAGAGTATCAGTTGTTCCAACCATACAAGGTCAAAAAGCAGTGTTAAGGATCCTAGCATCATATGTTAAAGTCCTTAGCCTACAACAAATTGGCCTTACATCACAATATCAAGATACATTAGAACAAGCGGCGAGTAAGCCATACGGATTGGTAATTGTTGCAGGTCCAACCGGTTCAGGAAAAACCACAACTTTATACGCACTTCTTAAAGCAGTTAATAAGAATGGAATAAATATCACTACTCTAGAAGATCCAGTTGAATATAGAATGACAGCTGTAAATCAGATACAAGTCAATAACGAGATAGGTTTAACATTTCCAGTTGGTTTAAAAGCGATTGTTAGACAGGATCCAGATGTAATTCTATTAGGAGAGATACGAGATGGTGAAACTGCTGAAACTGCGATTAGTGCTGCCTTAACAGGTATACTCCTATTTACATCTTTCCATGCTGGAGATGCAGCGATAACTATACCGAGATTATTAGATATGGGTATAGAGCCATTCCTACTAGCGTCTGCATTAGAGTTAATAATGTCACAAAGGCTATTAAGAAAAATATGCCCTTATTGTAAGGAAGAGTTAGAGATCAAAGTTTCAGATTTAAATAACAGAGTATACAAACCAGAGAGATTTTTTGATAGTAAAACTATTAAAGTTTTTAGAGGAAAAGGTTGCGACAAATGTGGAAACACTGGATATGATGGAAGAACTGCAATTTTTGAAACTATTGATATGACACCACAAATGAAAGATCTTATACAAGAGTCACCTTCTGCTCAAGATGTTAGAAGGCTTGCTCTAGATCAAAAAAGTGGAACACTTTTTGAAGATGGATTGATCAAAGTAATGAGTGGTGTAACAACTATTGATGAATTATTAAGAGCAGCACAACCTTACGATCTAGATATTGATAAAAAGAAGAAATAATGGCATTTATGATGCTATAATAGATATTATGGCGAATTCAAAAAAAACTAATTCAACATCTGCTAATTCTTTAGCGAAATTAAAAATTCTTTCACCAGCAGGTAGCTGGGATTCATTAAGAGCTGGTGTAGAAGCAGGTGCAGACTCCGTTTACTTTGGTATTGCAAACTTTAATATGCGTGCATCAGCTGCACGAAATTTTACTTTCGAAGATCTACCAGAGATTTCTAAATATTGTAAGAAAAACAAGGTTGAAACTTGTTTAACTGTTAATACTTTGATGTATGATTCTGATCTTGAGACGATGCGAAAGGTTATTGATTCTGCTGTTGATTCGGGTATTGATGCCGTTATTGTTGCAGATATTTCAGCATTACTTTATGCCAATGAGAAAAATATACCAGCATATATATCTACTCAACTTTCTGTATCAAATATCGAGTCAGTAAGATTTTTTGCAAAATATTCAGATAGGATCATTTTAGCTAGAGAGCTTTCTTTAGAACAAGTCTCAGATATTATTAACCAAATTAAAAAAGAAAAGATCACTGGTCCTTCTGGTAGATTAGTTGAAATTGAGATATTCGGGCACGGAGCATTATGTGTAGCTGTTAGCGGCAGATGTGGAATGAGTCTATTCTGTTACGGTACAAGCGCTAATAAAGGCACATGTGCTCAACCATGTAGAAGAGCGTATAAAGTTACAGATATTGATACAGGAAAAGAGCTAGTCATAGATAATAATTATGTACTGAGTCCAAAAGATCTATGTACAATAGGTCTTATGCCTCAGATCATTAAAGCAGGAGTCTCAATTTTAAAAATTGAAGGTAGAGGAAGACCACCAGAATATGTTGAAACTGTTGTAAGTACATATAAAGAGGCAATAAATTCGATATATGATGGTACTTATAGTACTGAAAAAGTTGAAATTTGGAATAGTAAATTAAAAACGGTATTTAATAGAGGCCTAAGCTCTGGTTTGTACATGGGTAGAGATATAGATGAATGGGCTGGTGGATCTGGGAATCAATCAACAATGGAAAGGATCTTATTAGGAAAAGTCATTAAATATTTCTCAGACATAAAGGTGGCACATATCAAAATATCAACAAAGGAAGTTTTGAATAATGGTGAGGAGTGTTTAATTATTGGTAGTAAAACTGGCTTAGTAAGATTAAATGCTAAAGATATGATGCTTGATGAGAAGAAATTCGATCATGTTTCTCAAGGAATGGAATTTACAATGAAAGTTCCTCAACCAGTAAGAAAAGGTGATGAAGTTTATGTTTTCAGAGCAAAAAATTAAAGCCTTTTATGCTTAATAGATTGTTCAGACAGACATTCCAGCAACTGCACCACTACTCCAAGCCCATTGTAAGTTGTATCCCCCTGTTGAACCATCAATATCAACAACTTCACCTGCAAAATATAACCCAGGAATAATTTTCGATGACATTGTCTTGGAGTCAATTTCTTTTGTATCAACACCACCTGCAGTAAATTGTGCATGATCCCAATCAAGTAAACCATCAATTTTTAATTCGTATTGTTTAATATTTTTTACTAACTCTATCAACTTAGCCTTAGATAAATTCATTGCTTTAGCATCAACATCCATTGATCTGAGCATATATAAAACTAAGCTTTTAGCACAAATCTCGTAAAATTGATTTGATATCATTCGATTGTTGGTATCTATCCGTTTTGATATTTCAGCATAAAGTGAATCCTGATCAATATTTGGAGCGAAATCGATCATTAGTCTCATTTTATTAGTTGAAACTTTGTATCTATTTGCATTAATTGAAATATCCCTAGATATACTAAGTATCGCAGGTCCAGATAATCCATAATGTGTAAAAATAAGATCATCG
>CAZINM010000005.1:0-24499 GCA_964540605.1 uncultured Candidatus Saccharibacteria bacterium | reverse complement strand
CAAAACATATCCAAGATAGCTGGAATGATAGCTATAGCTGATAATGATGTTACGATATTAGAGACTTCTGATGACAATTGGGCAACTGCTGAGGTTGGTATGACAGTAAGGGAAGGTTATAGCGTAAAAACTGGTGATGATTCAAAAGCGGTTATTGAGCTTGATGATGGTAGTGCGATTAGAATAAATGAAAACTCTGAGATTAAGCTTTATAGCTTAAAATCAAATATGATAATTATTGATCAAGTAAGTGGGCAAACTTATCATAGAGTCGAAAAAAATGAATTAAGAGAGTATATCGTTACAAATGCAACTGTTAGTGAAGATTTGAAAATTACATCATTGGGTACTGCATTTGATGTCGATTTAGGTGACACTTCTACAATAAGATGTATAGAAAGCAAGATCAAAGTTCACTATTCCAAAAATCAGCCAGAGGAGTTAGTTGAAGAGGGTGAGGAATTGGTAATCGGTGATGAAGAAGGTGAGGTGAAAGGAATAGAGGGGGAAAATTTAGATAATGATTGGTTCGAATTTAACAAAGAGCAGGATAAAGATCTAGAAGAAGATCTAGGGATCTTTGAGAATGATGAGGCTCCAAAGGTTACAATTACATCTCCAGATAATAACTTAGAAACAACTGAAGCTTCTGTATTAGTAACTGGAGAAACAGAGGCAGGTAATAGTGTGAAAATGAAAAATGGAGAAGATTGGTATGAAGTACAAAATAACAACGGAAAATTTGAAGGGTCAATAGTTCTTAATGACGGAGAAAATACAATTTATGTAAAAGTATACAGTCCTGCTGGTGTGCGAACAATGGAGACAATTGTTGTTTATAAAGTAGATGAAGAAACAGAGACTCCTACACCCACAACGCCTCCAGTTACCCAAACATTCAGAATTACATCATTAAGTAGTCCTGCAGCTGGGAAGATCAATGTCACTTGGGAAATGAAAGGATACTCTGAAATGGATGGTTTTAAAATAGTATTTTCAAAAAATGCTAATCCAACATATCCAAATAGAAGTGGTGATTATTACTACTATGCTAGTGGAGGTTCTGTAAGAACAGCATCATTTACTCATGATGCATTACAAGATGGAGGTACATTTCATGTAAGAGTTTGTAGATATAATGGAAGTTGTGATATTTATACACAGGATCTGACTGTTTCAGTTCAAGCAGTTCCCGAACCAGAATGGGGTGAACCTACCTTAGAGTTAACGAAAACTTCTCAAGATGATAGAACGATTGGATTAAGTTGGACAATTGATAATGGATTATCAGATCTAGGCTTCAAACTTGTTTGGAGTACATCAAGTAATCCAACATACCCACAATATCAAACTTCAACAAATATAAAGAGATTTGATCTCTTAGCGAAAATAGCCGATTTCTTAAAACCAAAACCAGTGTATGCAACAGAAACAGAATATAAAACTTGGGGTTTCTCTTATCTTTCTTCGCCTTCTGCAAGAACTGCGACTGTTGTATTAGACGAAACAAGTTATGCACCAGGTACTTACTATTTTAGAGTAGGTAGATATCGTGGAGGTTATTGTGATTATTATTCAAACGAGATTTCAGTAACAATAGAATAGCAATCTACAAAGTTTAACATAGTAAAATATGAACCGGTTGCATTAGCAGCCGGTTCTTCTTGTACTATGAATGCATTAAGTAATATAATCACCTCATATTTTAAATGTCACAGATCTAAAATGGAAAACAATGGCCAAAGTTCAATAATATTCTTTATAGCAATAACCCTTTTCGTATCGGCTTTGTTCTTTGTTCTATTACTAAACGCACAAAAGAAGAAAGATAAAAGTGAAGGTGAGACGGCTGGGACAAACCTGATTGAGGCGGTTCAAGATAGCTCTAATGCAGAAAACAATCCTGTAGAAGATGTTGAGGAGCTAAAAATTGAAACTGTAAAAGAGGGTGAGGGAGATGTAGCAGAAGTTGGAGACACATTAGTTGTAAATTATGAAGGCACTTTCCTTGATGGAACTATCTTTGACAGCTCTTACGCAAGGAATCAGCCATTTGAATTTACTTTAGGACAAGGCATGGTTATACAAGGTTGGGATGAAGGTATGAAAGGAATGAAAGTTGGCGAAGAGAGAATGCTTACAATTCCATCTGATATGGCTTACGGTCCTGATGGTCGAGGATCAATTCCTGGCGGAGCAGCTTTAGTGTTCAAGGTAGAATTGCTTGAGATTAAGTGATTATTTAAATATTTATGGCTTTGTGCTATAATTTAAGTAGATAATCTCTAGCATTGTTGTATGCAAACAGTACAAATTTCTAAGAAAAATCAAACAACTGCTCCTGTTGTTGTAAATAAAGATGATGATTCATCTGGTAATTCAGTTATAGGAAATACTAGTGATATTTCTTCAACTAGTAATTCTGATTCTAAAAATGATCAAAATTCAAATGATCCTAAAAAAGGACAAAATCCGGATCCGTGGTCATTTGATCCATGGGCTTCTGATCCCTGGAGTTCTGATGATACCAGTTCAAATAAAACCTCTGATGAACCCCATCTATCACCTCAAGAACGAGTAACAATGATAACAGATGTATATAAGCTTGTATTAGGTAGAGAACCTGATAATAGAGATATCAATTATTATAAATACAGTACATTAAGTAAAACTGAAATTATAAACCAATTACTTGAAGGTAAGGAACATTCACGATTGATCGAAGATGGAAATCAATTTAAAAATATGAAAAATAGGGCTGAACAGGCTGAGATAAAATCAAAAGTTTTAGAGAATCAGGTACAAGATCAGATAAACGAATTCAAAGAACTTACGAATTTATTACAAGAGAAAAATCGTCAAATTCATTCAATGCGAACAAAAATGAATAATCCATATGATTTTTCTGATAATGCAAGATTAGCCTTGAACATGAATAAAGAGAAAGCTAATTCTACATATTCTGGATTGAATAGTAGTAAAACTACTTTAAAAAACGAAGTTGTTGAAAGTGAAGGGAGTATCTATACAGATCAAACAAATAGGTCTCAACTTCAATTTAGATCGGTACATCCTGTAGAGCATGAGAAAGAGAGTTTTTTAATGTTCATTTTAAACAAGATCAAAGAATTGATCTCATAGAATAATTTATTGAGGGTAAATAGAAATGGTAAACAATGTCGGTGACAAAATTAGGGAATATAGAGAGAAAGCTGGAATATCCCAGAAGAAATTAGGTCTAGCTTTAGGATTATCAGATAAAGCTGTTAGTGCATATGAAAGCGGAAGAACATTACCTCCACTTGAAACTTTATATAGAATTGCTGAGGAGTTAGATAAACCTTTGAAATTCTTCTTGTCTACTTCCGATGAAACAACAATTCATGAAAGGCTAGAGGAGATCGTGAAGTCTTTGCAATCTATAACAAATGAAATTGAGCTATTAAAAAAAGAATTAAATAAGAAATAAACTGTTCTTTTGGCTTCTATTTTGTTATTCCTCCGTAAGGAACTGAGAAATTTCAGTTCGAGATAGATCTTCAAGAGATATAACCAGAGCTTCTTGATCATTTAGTGATTTCGTAAGTTCATTTGCTTTAGCCTCATCTTGTCCTTCTATCGATTGGTGTAGACTCACATTTATCTCCCAATATTTTGAAATACTTGATAAGTAGCTGTTTGTATCGGTAAGTTCAGTAGAGATCGTATTTATATTAGACGATGCTGAATCTAAGAACTCATTGCAGAGATTTACTGAGGCCTGTATTTCTGATGATAATTTGTTGGTGTCTACTTCGTTAAAACATTTCAATGCTTTCTCAACAGCAATAAAGTATTGTGAGATACTTCTTTCCTTTTGGGCCATATTTATAGCATCGTTAGTTAGATCCTTTATCTCCTCCAAAGAGTAGATCTCAATTCGTGATTCTCTTTTTAATTCATCGGATATCAGTAAGGTATCGATTAGATAAAGTTGTTCAAGTGAATTATCAATTTTTTCTATCAAATCATCATATGCATCGATCAATCTTGTTAATAATTCGACTCGTTTCTGGAAATCTCTTTCATCAAGATATGAAATTGCGGATTTTAAACTATCGATTTCAGTTTGTTTTAATTGTATCTCCTCTTTAGCTTCTTCAGTATTATTTATTATCTGTTCGTAGTTTTCTGAATCCTCGTTCTTCAGATTTTTATTTTCTATAACAATTAAGGCAATTATAACAATAACAAGTGCAATTAAAGCTAAAATTGTTATATATACAAGTTTTAGAAATCGTCTACTTTCTAGAACTCTGGAGGTTTGAGCCATTCTTTCATCCATGTAGCAAATTTTTTACCTGCAAAAATTAGCAAAAATATTACAGCAACAGCTATTAAGGCTAATACAATATACATCACAATTGTTGCAATGCCATATCCTTCAGTTGCAGGGTCAGTAACAAGATTCTCAGATATTTTTAATTGAATATCACTGCTTGAAGTATAGTTTCTACCATATCCCCATTCATTGACATTTACAGTTAGTGTATAGCTTCCTGGTTCTTCAGGTACTAGTATTGTCTTAAAAGAATAAGTTTCTCCTTTATTCAGTTTTACAAACTGTTCATATTGTGGAATAAATGTTAATCCATATCTTGAATCCCATGTGATCTCTGCTCTTTCTGCATCAATATTTGGTGTAACAGCAATCCAAACAGGGATCTTTTTGTTTAAAGGATTTTGAGTTCCAAATGTTATTTTAATATCAAAAGGATTAATTATACCCTGTTCTGTTTCTTCTGAACTATCTTCAATGTCATCTTCGTAATAATCAGTTTTATCATCATTGTCTGCAACATCTTCATCACTATCTTCGAGGTCATTCACTTCAGGAGCATCAATATTTGAATCTTTTGGTATTGTAAAACTATTATTTTCAGTATCTGCAAAAACAGGGAAAGAAATCGACAAGAAGATTATGGAAAAAAATAGCTTTGTTAGATATTTTATCTTCATTTAATATTTATTTGATTTAAATCTTATTTATACCCTTATAAAAAGCATTGGAATAGATTTTCAGTTCAGATTCTGTAACATATTCTGATTCGTGAACAACTCTATTCCTTTTTTTATGTGCCTGCCAGATATCGTTATATAGATCTTTATCGAATTTATCAGCTAGCTGCTTGATATTATCAGCAAAACTTAGGTTATTGTAAAGCTTAATATTCATTGCTTTACTAAAAACAGAATCCATTTGTACCAACATGTCTCGTTTTTCAAGATCACTTAATTCTTTGTCTATATGTTTAAGCTCATACATTTTGTTTTTTAGCTCTAGAAGTTTACTTTTTCTAGCACTTGTAGAACCCTTACTGACAGTCAAAAGAGCAAAAAAGCCAAGGAGAAGAACTATTGATAGACCCAATAACAAACCTTGATTCATAAGTTTTTCTTTTTGGAAAAAATCTTAGGTATTGTTATTACTATCGTACATAAAAATGTATAGATTATCAAAGATAATATTATTGAGAGTAGTTCCCACCACCAGAACGAGCTTATATCTACATCAATATTAATTGTTTCGCTAATGTGTTCATTAGTTATTGTTGTTCCAATAAGGTTTATTATAGCCTTGTTGTCTTTTACTTCTAATTTAGAAGTCGGAATGTCAATATCAATGGTTTTTAACTGACCTGGAAAAATTGTTTCGGATCGATCTATTAGTAAATCTTTACGAATCTTAATTTGATAAGAGCTTATTATTGTGTTCCCTGAGTTTTTTAATGTTACAGAGTAAGGAACATTTTTTTCTAAAATATTGTAACTAAGTTTTTTACTTTCGATCTCAATTAGATTTATTGGAGTAATTGAGGTGTTAGATGACTCAATATTTAATTCTTCAAGGTTATAAGTGATCAATGATGGAGACATCGAGTTTAACCCTCTTCTTATGAAAACGATCGAACCATTTTTTGCAAATGTATAATTCGAATTTTTGTTGATCTCAGCTCTGTAAGGATCAAAGTTAGTCCAACCATTATCTGGATCCCAGTAACTTACCCAAGTGTCATATATATTTACATTTATTTTTGCAATTGATTCAAGACCAATTATTTGAATTGATGGAATACCTCTAGATCTTAATAATGCGATTGAATAATCAACATAATCTTGTTGAGTTGAATTATTTTGGGCATTTAAATTTTTAGAACCTGGTCTTTGTGCTTGAGAATTTGTTGATGATGGCGACAGATCTAATACAACTTTATCTCCAATTTTCGAAATTATGCTATTTCTCTCAGTTTGATCCATATCTAACCAACTTTTATCCTGTGAAGTTATTGCTGAAGAATCAATGAATTCCCAATAATTTAATTCACTCGTATATGAAGACAGATTGGATATGTCGTTATCTTTATATCTTGGGTCAACCACGATGTATCCAGAGATAACTACTTCTTTTTGTTCGGAAGGTTTAACTTTGAATTGTAAAAAAGAATTTCCTTCGCTATCAACATAAAAGTTATCTGGAGAAATTGATATTACACCAGGTAATAATAATTGGCCTTTGTTTTGGTTTGGAATTGAAACCTCCACGATACTTTCTAGATCAGTATCATTTGTTAATAGATTCTTCTGTTCATATCTAAAAACGATCTTTTCTGAGAATAAAATATCGAAAGTTGAACTTTGGTTCTCCAAAATTTCAATAATATGTGTTTGTGTAGTACTTTTAATTGCTAGATCATCTGCTTCTATCGGGTCACCAAAATTTTTAGGAATCACAACAAATATCTTATTTATATCTGCTCCGTCAATTTTTGTTGGAAGAGAGATAATTGATGGTGAATCATCAACATGATCCTCTTTTTTAAATGTAACATCTATCAAAACCTCACCTCCGAAAGGAATTATTGTATCTTGCATTGATGAGGTAAATCTAGTGTGATCATAATATTTATCAGATGAAACAATCATAAATTCGTCACCACTTTTTACCTTCAGATCTTTTATATCAGAAAAAGGTAGATTGCTTTGAAAATACTTGATCGGTATTGAGATATCAGAATTAGTTCTAAGATGATAAACATATTGGGCAAGTAGATCTCCATCTGAATTGTAGGTATAAGTAATGTCTACGCTAGAACTTATATCATTAAGCGATTGAGAGTATAGGTGACTGAATGAATTTTGGAATATCGAAAAGAAAAAAAACAAGAAAATAATACTAAATCTCAATTTTCGAATCATCAAATAACCAAGAGAATTTCTCATATTTTCTTAAAATCTGTTTTATTATTGGTGTTTTCAAAGTAATACCGTAATTTCCTACTGTAAGATCCCAATTTACTTTTCTATAATCTCTTACATCTTTATATAATGGATTTTTTACAATTTCTTGCTTAGCATTCTTTCTAATAACATAATATGCCATACCTCTCATCTCGTCCAGAACAACATTATTGTGAATATCAATTGGGGAGATCTCAGCTACAATAAGATTTGACTGTCGCGTATTTACAAAGCACAACGCATAATTTCTAGGTACGATAAATTTCTTATCCTGTCTGATCTTCGAAACAATGACATCATCATTATCAGAGAAATAATTTTGCATAATTACAGTGCCACCGCCATACCAAACCTCGTAGATCTTATTCTTATTGGATGACCTTATTGCTCTAGTTTTAATATATTCAATGCCGGCTAGGTTTGGTGGGATAAAATAAACATTTAGAGCGAATTTTTTAGAAGAAAAAATATTGTCATGATCTAATGAATAATATTTTCGATAAATACTATTTGGGTGAGAAAGCTCTTGATTAAGAAGTTGTGGACGAAGTTCATCAATAGAAACATCTTTATATGTTTTATGAGAGAGATCAGATGAAGCTATGTTTCCTTGATCAAAGGATAATGAAAATCCTGATGATTTCTTTAAATCTATTCTTGCCATGTCATATTATACCATATAGATAAATGGAGTAGACATATGTCTATTGTGAGTGGTTACAAACTGAGTCTATTCAAGATTTTGCCTGTATGACTCAAGTTCATTCATAAATTTTGTGACTCCATTAGCCCAAGCATGAGCTGGATTCAATCCACAAGGTGGACAATAGATAGCTTCCATTGTAAAAGGTGTAATGTCTGTACCATATCCAATAGCTATTCTTTCTGTAACAGTTGAAATAGCAACCTTCCAACTTGTGAAATAACTCCAATCTCGAGTAGGATCACCTTTCCAACCCCATGCATTGTTGGATTTGTAGGGGATTAGATTTCCGAATGCTGATTCAACACCAGAGATCGATGCGACCAACCTCCAATCAAGTCCAACTTTATCTGCTTCAACTACAAAAACCTCTGCATAAGGATACAGTGGAGAGTGATAATCAATTAAAAACTGCCTCATTGCAACTATTCTTGGATCTGAAGAAATTATTTGAGTGCCTGCAGTTGATTGGTAATTTGTTGACAGAACAGATATATCATCAAAAATAACAGGGTCTGAAATGCGAGAAAGATATGTTTTATTTGAGGATTGAAGATCAAACTTTGTTAAATTAGACAATCCATAGCTTATTTTTGGTCTAAAAAAAGGATTCCAGACGAAAACGAATCCGGAAATAAAAAGGCTTAATAAAATGAGATCTTTTATAATAGTAAACAGCCTACGCAAAATAGAATATTAAAAAGGTTAAGTTTTTGGCATTTGATCTGATATATTAAGTATACCAGAACAATATGTAAAAATATTATAACTAATTGTTAAAATTCTTTGATGAATTTCACTCACCTTCATTTACATACTGAATATTCTCTTCTTGATGGTACTATAAAGATCACGGATCTAGTTGAGAAGCTTAAGGCTAACGGCATGAAGTCATGTGCTATTACTGATCATGGAGTTATGTATGGAGTTTACAAATTTGTAAAAACACTTAAAGCGGAAGGTATAAAACCTATCATTGGTTGTGAAATTTATGTTTCATTCAGATCCCATACACAAAAAGAAATGGGAGTTGATAATAAATATTATCATCTTGTTCTATTAGCAAAAGATCTCATAGGCTATAAAAACTTAATGAAATTAGTCTCTATTGGCCATATGGAGGGATTTTATTATAAACCTCGTGTAAGTTTTGAATTATTAGAGAAATACTCAGAAGGTATTATTGCTTTAACTGCTTGTTTCGCTGGTCCTTTATCATATGAAATATTAAATAATAACAGTAAGAAAGCAACAGAAAATGCAAAAAAGCTAAAAGACATTTTTGGTGATGATCTATATATTGAAATTCAAAGGACTGGATTTACTGAACAAGAAGAGTTGAACAACGAACTCTTAAAGATCGCTAAGGAGGAAAATATTGAGATTGTAGCAACAACAGACGCTCATTACTTAGAAAGAGATGATTCAATGATCCAAGAGATCCTTTGGGCTATTGCAGACGGAAAAACCTTGGATGATCCAACTCGTAGGAGCTATGAATCACAAGAGATGTATGTAAAAACTTATGATGAAATGGCAGCTTTATATGAAGATATTCCTGAAGCTGTCAATAATACACAAAAGATAGCAGATAGTGTTGTGGAATTTGATATCACATTTGGTAGAGTAGAGCCTGTATTTACTGACCAGCCAAAAGGTAAATCTACAGCTGAGTATTTAAGAGAATTAACATATGAAGGTGCAGTTAAAAGATATCCAGAATTAACTGACGATCTAAAAAAGAGGATAGATTACGAGCTAGAGGTGATCAATGATAAAGGTTATAACGATTATTTCTTGATAACTCGAATGTTTGTTAAGTTCTGCCGCGATAATGGGATTATCGTTGGAATGAGAGGTTCAGGATGTGGCTCTGTTGTGGCCTATTGCACCGATATCACGAATATTGAGCCTATTATCTGGGAGTTATATTTTGAGCGTTTCTTAAATCCAGAAAGAGATTCGCCCCCAGATTTCGATATCGATATAGCTGATCGTCGTAGAGATGAAGTAATAAGATTCACCATCGATAAGTTTGGTGAAGATAATGTTCGCCAAATAGGTACATTTAGTAAGTTACAAACTAGACAAGCTATCCGTGATGTTTCAAGAGTATTAGGGATAGATCTTAGTGTAGCTGACAGATTAAGCAAGATGGTTGAGATCGTTTTTGGAAAGGCAAAAGACATAGATTATATGATCCAGAACAATAAAGAGTTCGCTGATATCATAAACTCATCTCCTGAAATGCAAAAAATGGCTGAAATAGTGAGAAAGGTTGCTGGACTATGTAGAGGTGTGTCAACTCACGCCTGTGGTATTGTTATTACGCCAAATCCTGTCGATACATATGTCCCAATTCAGCGAGATTCTAAAAATGAAGGAATTGGTATGACCCAATATGAGATGTTTGATCTCGAGGAGATCGGTGTTATGAAGTTTGACTTTTTGGGTCTTAGGAATTTGGCAGTTATTGGAGATGCGGTCGATATTATTGAAAGAACAAGAGGTGAACGGATCAATCTTTCAAAAATTGATGCACACGATCAGGAAGCTTTTGATCTTATCCAAAGTGGAAATACAGTTGGGATCTTTCAGATGGAAAGCGAAGGAATGAGGAAAACAATTAAAAGTCTCAAACCTCAAACTCAGGAAGAGATCTGTTATTTATTGGCTGCGTACAGACCAGGTCCTATGCAATTCATCCCAGAATATGTTGAGGTTAAAGAGGGTCATAAAAAAGCAGAATACTTGATACCAGAACTAGAATCGATCCTTTCTATCACTAATGGAGTTATTACATATCAGGAGCAGGTTATTAGGATTGCTGTAGATATTGCAGGATATACAATGGGAGCAGCTGACAAATTGAGAAAAGCCATGGGTAAAAAGAAAATGGACATCATGGAGATGGAGAAACCTAAATTTGTTAATGGCGCTGTAGAAAAAGGTTTTGATAAAAATGATGTTGAAATGCTTTGGGAAAGGTTGCTTCAATTTGCAAACTACGGTTTTAATAAAGCACATAGTGCATCTTATGCATTGATCTCTTATTGGACAGCTTATCTAAAAGTACATTATCCAGTTGAGTTCATGGCTGCTTTATTAGAAGGAGATCTGGATAATTTTGATAGAGTTGTCATTGATCTAAATGAATGTGAGAGGTTAGATATTAAAGTTTTACCACCTGATATCAATCTAAGTGATATACGATTCACAATAGAAGGTGAATCAAGCATTAGGTTCGGATTGGCTGCAATTAAAAATGTCGGAGAAGATGTTGTTAGTGCAATTGTTCATGAAAGAAAAGAGAATGGAACATACCTTAATTTCGATGATTTCATATATCGAAATATGGGTAATAAATTGCAAAAAAGGACTATAGAGTATTTGATCCAAGCTGGCACCATGGATCAGTGGGGAGATAGGAATGCGTTGATTGCATCTATAGAATCACACTATGGTAGGTATAAGGAGGAATTAAGCCAGTCTGCAAAAGGGCAATTCGATCTCTTTTCTGGCTCAGTTAAGAAAGTCCATGTAGATAATCCATTACAGTTGCAAGATTCTGAACCTGTCTCAATATATCAGAAACTTGAATGGGAGAATGAATTATTAGGAGTTTATCTGACTAGCCACCCATTGGATGATCTTCAAGAGTTTTTACAAGCTAAAAAAGCAGTTCCAATAGCAAAAATTAGTGATCTTCCAGCGACAAGAAAAATAATTGTGGTTGGAGGAATTGTGAGCGAAATTAAAAGAATAACCACTAAAAAAGGTGATCCTATGGCATTTATAACTGTACAAGACAAGACTGGTTCTATGGAGATGATCGTTTTCCCCTCAACATATCAAGAATTGATAAATGAGCTTGAACCTAATAAGCCAGTTCTTTTTGCTGGAAAGATCAATGAGAGGGATGGTCAAAAAAGTTTTATTATTGAGAAAGCTAAGCATATTGATCCTGAGAAGCATGGAACGAATTTCAATGGAGTCATTTTTAATGTACAAGATACTCATACTGTAAAGGAAATTGATGACTTAAAGAGATTTATAAGAGATAATCCAGGTGATATTCCAGTAAAAATAGTAATACACGATTCTGATGGTTCTGAAAAATCAATATTCCTGAATAATTCTATTACTCAGAATCCAGCAACTGATGAGTATCTTAAAAAATTCAGTTAGTGAGAATATGCAATTGAATCCAAATATTGAAGAACAGCTTTCAAATCTTCCTTTAAGTCCAGGAATATACAAATTCCTCGATAAAAATGGAATAATTCTTTATATCGGAAAAGCAAACAATCTTAGATCAAGGGTACGATCATATTTTCGAACGGACCATATTGATAGACCTCACATAATTCCAATGATCCCACAGATCAATAAAATTGAAACGATCGAGACAGATAATAATATCGAAGCTGTCGTTTTAGAAACAGCTTTGATAAAAGAGTATCTGCCCAAATACAATGTTGAGATGAAGGATGACAAGTCACATGCATGGCTTTATATCAATACTAGAGATGAGATACCAACAGTAAAAATTGTAAGGTCATTAAATCTAGATGAATATAAACGAGGCAGGCTTTTTGGTCCTTATCCAAACGGTAGATCTGTTTGGCAAGTTTTTAGATATATTCGTAAATTACATCCTTTTTGTACTTGCAATGATCCAAAAGAACCATGTTTGTATTACAAATTAGGGCTTTGTAATAATCCTAAATTCGGAGAATATACAGTAGAAGAGTATAGAGAAGGCATAAATGAGATAATTAAATTCTTGAGTGGTCATAAGAAAAACCATATTAAGAAATTAAAGCAACAGATGAAAGATCTGTCAGATAATATGGAGTATGAATCGGCTGCAAAATTACGAGATAAGATCTCTGATCTAGAACATTTAGGAGAGAATATTAATTATTATGAAAGTGAAGATGAATATCTTGCCTTTCATAAAAAAAGTATTGAAAAACAGTTATCATCAATTTCAAAAGATATTGATATCGAGAACACTTTAAAAAGAATTGAATGTTATGACATTTCTAATCTACAAGGTCAACAAGCTTATGGTTCAATGAGTGTTGCAGTTGATGGCTACTTGAAAAATTCAAATTATCGAATTTTTAAGATCCAATCTGTAGACACCCCAAATGACTATCAAATGCTTTATGAGGTTCTTAACAGAAGATTACAAAATATCGGTAATGGATCAGATGAATCGTTAAATGAGATGCCTCAAATGATTGTAATTGATGGTGGAAAGGGACAGTTGGGTAAATTGATCGATCTTATACCTAAAGAGATCATTTTACTTGGAATTAGTAAGGGTAAGGCTGCTAAGAAAAAAGATAAACGGAGAAAAGATGAGTTTTGGATCAGGAAAGAAGATAAAATCGAAAAAGCTTATCTATCAACACCAGGAATAATTATTAGATTAAGAGATGAAGCACATAGGTTTGCGATCAAACATCACAGATCATTAAGGTCAAAAAGTTCTAGAAATTCAGTTTTAGATAGTATTGAAGGTATAGGAATAAAAAGAAGAAAATTACTTATAAAAAAATTTGGTTCTGTAGACGAGATTAAAAAAGCAAAATTTGAACAGATCAACGAAATAATAAAGAATAAAACAACATCAAAAAGATTGATAGAGAGATTGGATATTAAGGATCAATAACTATTCATCAAGTTTAAATTCATCACCAGTATAATCAGATTTCTGCTCTTGCATATTTAAGAGCATAAAACTTAAGAATGATTCATCATTATCGAGTAAATGAATTGCATATGCATATTTCACTCTTTCATTATGTAATACATACATCTTTGTTAATTCAGTTTTGTGGTTAAAAGTTGCCTCGAGCAAATAAACCCCGTTTATATCAACATATTGAGTATTTACTAAGTCCCATTCCAATGAACTATTATCATTATTTAAGTTAGTTAGATTATTATCAGCCATTTCATCAGCTTCAGATTTTGTTCGCTCATTAAGTTTAGATACATATATCTCTGCATATATATCATCAGCAGAACCATCTAATTCAGCAATTGGCTCAAGCACTGTTTCATTACCTGTGGTGATCTCAGTAAATGTTACTCCTCGTAAATCACCTTCATTAGTAGCAAAGTATTTTATAAGGTATTCTTTTGGTACCGATAAAGACCATGGGAAATCTGGCAAAAGCTTTGTTCCTTGATCTGAAGATAGTATTAGATCTCTCTCATATTTCTTACTTACTTGAGCAGCTTTACCATTCAAAGCTTCATCTTTTGTGACCTTTTCATACCAGACATCATTAACCCTATCATATATCCTTACACCATAGCCTAGTTTTTCATTGAAATAATACTCACCATACATCATCTCATGACTTGTTCTTGGTACAGAAAGTATATGATCCCATTCAGTTACGCTAAGGTTTTCAGAATAATACTCAAAAACATCATCTATTGTGTTATTTCTAGCCAACCTATAAATTGCTCTCCCTGTGGTCAGAAATTGCGAGACAGTATCATCACTCTCATCTGGAAAAATATATTCACTATTTGGATATGTTGGGAGATCATCAAAACCAACAACATAAGTTATTGTATTTATTCCTTCAGAATTTGAGCTTCTCAATTCAATTATCCAAAAAATAGATCTGTAAATTAAGAACCCTAGAAATAATATAAAAGCTAAAAGTAAAATAATTCTTAAATATTTCTTAAATTCTAATCTTTTTTTTCTTTTATAACTTCTATTCTCTTTATTTTTTTTCTTGAATAAAATAAATCTCTTCTTCTTTCTTAATGGAATCTCCTTATTTTTTTGAGATAGATGAATTTTTGGATCTAGAGATCTGTTTTTATTCTTTTTATTTTTAAACATCAATTATGATTGCAGATATAATGATTCTATTATAGAATCGCATGTCATTAATTGAAATACAAGCTGGTAGCATATAAACTTGTGTGTATTATTTATATGCTAAATAATATTTATAGCTCATAAACTAGTATTTTTTAATGTTGATGCGGGATCGTCTAATGGTAGGACACCGGCCTTTGAAGCCGAGAATCCTGGTTCGAGTCCAGGTCCCGCAACCAATTATTTTTCTTTAGTAGCTATGAACAATACAGCTGCTACTTATAAAAAAATCTATAAAGAATACTCTTCAAGAAATATCATGAATGATAATATCAAAATACTTTTGGACAAATTTATTGGTCTAATAAATGGTATTGAAGTTTTAGATATCGGATGTGCAAGCGGAAGAGAATCAAAATACCTATGTGAAAAAGGTTTTAATGTTACAGGAATTGGTATTACAGAGGAATTCTTAAATATTGCTAAAATATAATGTCCAAAATGCAATTTTATTAGAATGGATATGACAAAGTTAAACTTTAAAGAGTCATCTTTTGATGCTATTTGGGCATGTTCTTCGTTCTTACATATTCCAAAAAAAGATGCGAAATCAACTTTAGAAGGATTTAACAGAGTACTTAAAAATGATGGTATTTTATATATTTCTGTTATGGAAGGTAAGAATGATTCAGAGAGAAAAAATAATGATCTAAATTGGGGATTTCGACATTTTTCTGATTACAAAAAAGAGGAATTATCAACTTTACTTACTGATTGTAAATTTGAAATAATTGATATACAAGAAATAAAAACAAATTGGGGAAGAACATTTATTCATTTTTTTACAAGAAATATTAAAAGTAAGAACGAGTAGGGTATTAATTTGATGATTGTTGTAATTGTTTGTAACAATCGAGTACATTTGTTAATGAATAACCTTTATCAGCACAAAATGCTCTATATGAATTCCTGTTTCTGCTTAATGATATTACTCTTGAACCTGGATATGGAGGGAATGTTCTTACAAATTTACCTAATTTTGGATGATAGCCAGAGTTGAACACAATATCTCTGTTACGATGATATCTAGCTAATGCTTGTGCAAAATTCATAGCAGTTGATAGATCAGTATCAAGGAAAAACTCACATCCTACTTTATATTCAGGATCAATGTCACTTACAACCCTCCTATAAAGTTCAAAAGGTGTAACTTCAAGCTCAGATGATAATCTTGATATAACAGCACCATCAGTAAACCGAAATAATGATTGAAATCGTTTAGAGTGAGATATGGGAAATTGAGCGGCATGGATAATTCTTCTGTTTCTCAATGTCGTCGTCATATAAATCACGATATCTTCTATTGTTGCCCTCTTTATATTGAATGGTTCAATAACACGATTATTGTTAAATAATGCAGCTATATGTGGTGATCTTCTTCTTATAGTTAATGCCTTAATCATTCTATGTTTAGTAATTCTTAAGAACGGTATGAAAGCACTATTTTGTGTTTGTTCTCCGAAAAAAGCTGTCGTATTAATGTTTAGACCTTTGATAATATCGCGTAGATCAGAGAAAAACCTCTCTAATACCTCAAATGAAGATACTGAAAGACCTAATTCTTCTGGATAAAGTCTGTACAAATGATCTTCTAAAGGCCAAACCCATCTACCATGTATTTTTGACTCTTTTAAGTTAGCTCTGTAGATATGCCTGTATAATGCTTGAGATAATGAGATTAGAGATCTTTTAAAAGAAGGGACTCCTTTTCTTTCAGGCAATTCAACTCCTATTTCTTTTCTATATTTTGAAATTAAGCTCCAGAATTGTGTATATTTTACCCATGTTGTTAAACTTAATGAGAGATCTTCTGGTACTAAACCTTGTCTTCTCCAATATTTCACAGTTTCACTAAATTGTCTTTGAGAAAATCCACAAACATATCTGATCTCGTCATATTTTCGATGTCTTGCTAAAAATTGTAGTAACGGATGTGATAATATTTTGACCATTTGTTCAGGGAAAACTGGTCTAATAGGAAATGTTAATGAAAAATCAGATAATATCTTTTGTCTAATATCAATAATATCAATTCCGACATTATCTAGATCGAGTAAAGCAACTTGTGAAGGATCAAAAGATATTAAACCAGCAAGCATTTTCCAGTTAAATGAGTTCAAGTATTCTAATCGCCTTCGATCAGAACCTACAACAGAAGCAAAAGTTGTTTGTTCGGGGTATAACAGGCCTATTCTTGCTCGATTTTGTTCCATAAGTTGCAAGAAATAATCATAATATTCTGGTCTGGCAATTTTATCTTTATATTCTAAGTAATTTTCATATATATATGAAATAGCTGCTAAATGCATAAATAATGATTGTTTAAAAGGAGATTCAGGTAAATTTTGTAAAGTATTTAAAACATCATGAAATCTAGGTCTCGAGTTTGCAGAAGTCATTGCATATTCGTAATGGAACATATCATTAAGATAAAGTTTTGCTACTTCATAAGCTGTAATATAAGGTTGTTCAGCATAGCAACCATATGTTTTTCTAATAACATCTACAACATCGATTGCAATGATCGAGCGATCTGCATATTCTTTCGGAGAATTTAGGGCTAATTGAACTAATGATTGTGTCGTATCGATCATGAATCTGTCCTGATCCCAGTAAATACCCTCACTTGATATGACTCTGTCTAGAAAGGTTTCTAGATTAGTTTCTAAATCTGGTTTTACAGTAACTTGTTCACGAGGTAAAACTCTTACTTGAGTTGATAACATGTGGTATATGATATCATAGGTAGCCTATAATATATATAGTAGAAACTATTTATTATTTTTATTATCAACCCGATACCTATGTGCGTACATTATCCTTTTCTCTAAGAACTGATCTTTATCTAAAAAACCTATGTTTATTTGAGTTCCTTTTTTAAGTGTAAGGGTCATATCTTCAGAAAGGTTTGCCTTAGGAACATTTGATAGTAAAACTCTCCCTTTATTTGCTTTTATTGTTATATCATCAAAATTCACAATATCGTTCATATATCGATTTGTGACAACCCCTGTAATTGATAGTAAACATGAGTTTAATGGAAGTATCTTACCACCATTGTTAAAATTGTAAGCTGTTGAACCCATAGCAGTACTTATGCATATACCACATCCTTTTACTTCAAAATCTTTAAAATTACCCTCATTACTATCAATAGTGAATGTTATGAAATCGTTGATCTTATCTCCAATTACAACATCATTCACGGCTTCACCTAGTTTAAAACCATCTAAATAGACATCAATTGTGTGAATGTAGTAAAAATCTGGTTTAATTTCATCATTTATTAAGCCATTAATGATCTTTTCATCATCATCAAAATCATTCATTAAAAAATTTACTGTACCCATTGCTTTACCCAAATAGTGCATACCTTCATCTAGTGTATCTTGCATAGCGTGTAGCATTGCACCATCACCTCCAGCAACTAAATACAATTCAGGTTCTTGTTCTGTTAATAATTGTGGGAATTTGGTTTCGATAAAATGATTAAAAACCTCAACTCTTTTGTCAAAACTTTTTATATATTTAATCCTCACTGTTTTTCAACAAAGCAAATTTAATCGTAAAATTATTTTTATATAAGATCTTTCAATTCTTTTATCTGATCTCTTAATTCGGCAGCTTTTTCAAACTGCAAGTTTTCAGCAGCAACAAGCATTTTATCTTCTAGATCTTTAATAACTCTTTTAATGTCATCTTTTTGAGGTTTGCTAGCTTTGATCCATTCTTTGTAACTTACTTCAAAATCCTCTTTTTCTTCAACTAACCTTGCTCTAATTTCTTTCTTAATGCTTGTGGGAGTTATATTATTCTTTTTATTGTAGGCTTCCTGATACTCTCTTCTTCTATTTGTTTCATCGATTGCGAATTTCATGCTATCTGTAAGTTTATCTGCGTACATTATTACTCGACCTTCAACATGTCTAGCAGCTCTTCCAATTGTTTGAACTAAACTTGTTTTACTTCGTAAGAAACCCTCTTTGTCTGCATCTAATATGATAACAAGTGAAACTTCTGGAAGATCTATACCTTCTCTTAGAAGATTTATTCCAACAACCACATCATACTTACCAAGTCTTAGATCTCTTAATACATCGACTCTTTCTACTGTGTCTTGGTCTGAGTGTAGGTAATGAACTTTGATACCCATATCAGCTAGATAAGATGAGAGATCTTCTGCCATTCGTTTAGTCAATGTTGTTATCAAAACTCTTTGTTTCTTTTTAACATTATTATTTACCTCTTTGATGACATCATCTATTTGATTTTGAGTGCTTCTAACGATCACTTCTGGATCTAGTAATCCTGTAGGTCTTGTGAGTAATTCAATAACATCATTCTTACTTTGTAATATCTCCCAATCTGATGGAGTAGCCGAGATATAAACAGTTTTACCTTGTCTCTTTTTGAACTCTTCAAAATTAAGAGGTCGATTGTCCAAAGCAGAAGGTAATCTAAATCCGTGGTCTACAAGAGTTTGCTTTCTAACTCGATCTCCATTGTACATACCTCCAACCTGAGGAATTGTAATGTGGGATTCATCAATAAGTAAAAGATAATTATTTTTGAAATAATCCATTAATGTGAATGGTGGATCTCCGAAATCTCGTTCTTCTAAATAAAC
Source organism: uncultured Candidatus Saccharibacteria bacterium (assembly GCA_964540605.1). Classification (GTDB taxonomy): domain Bacteria; phylum Patescibacteriota; class Dojkabacteria; order SC72; family JAHDCA01; genus CAZINM01. Next base: position 4,972 of record CAZINM010000005.1, on the reverse strand, counting down.
TGAGTAGTTTTCCATTCCTTTGCAGTAGCCTATCTCTCTTAACATTTCTAGATCATAACGAGTTCTCTGCTCAAGCCTTTGTGCTTCAAGTATCCTGTTGAATCTATTAAAGTATTTAACCCTTTCTTCAAGATCCTTTTCAATTTCATTGCATGCATTTTGGATAATGTTGTTATCAAAGATGAAATTTTTAGATGGGAAGATCTCTATAGAATCTAGATTTGCTAGTTTAACTGCAGTTAAGGGATCAATGTAACTGATCTTTTCAATTTGATTTCCCCAAAGCTCTAAACGAACTGGGAAATCGTTATAAGGAATGAAAATATCTAAAATATCTCCTTTCAATCTGAATGAACCAGGAATGAAATCTGTCATCTCTCGTTTATACTGCATAAATACAAGTTCTCTTGAGATTGATGAGATATCTATTTCATCTCCTACACTTAATGTGATCGACTTATTTTCATAATTTCCTGGACTTCCAATATTATAAATACAGGAAACTGATGCAACTACTATAGTGTCTGACCTTGTCAGGATCGAATTCATTGCTGATAATCGGAGTCGCTCTATCTCTTGGTTAATATCTGCGTTCTTTTCAATATATAGATCTTTTCCTGGTATATAAGCTTCTGGTTGATAGTAATCGTAGTATGAAACGAAATATTTAACAGAATTATCAGGGAAGAATTCTTTGAACTCCTCATATAATTGTGCGGCAAGTGTCTTATTGTGTGAAAGTACCAAAGTTGGAAGCTGAAGTTGTTCGATCACTTTTGCCATGACATATGTCTTACCTGAACCTGTAACACCTAATAAAACTTGATGATCTTTTCCATTTTTAATACCCGAAGATAGATCATCAATTGCTTTCTGTTGATCAGGCGAGGTGACAAAGTTTGAGCTGACATTAAATCTTAATGATTTCATAACAAAGTATTTTATCAACTTTAATGAAATTTTAACATCTAAATATAATTGTTTTTATGCTAAAATCGCTTATATGATGAGTATCAAAAAATTACCACAAGAAGTTGTAAATCAGATCGCTGCAGGTGAAGTCATTGAAAGACCTGCATCTGTTGTTAAGGAATTGGTTGATAATTCTATTGATGCGGGATCAACCTATATTGAGATATCAATAATTGATGGCGGTAAAAAGTTAATAAAAGTAGTAGATAATGGGTCAGGTATACCTAAAGAAGATTTAGCAAAAGCGTTTGAGGCTCATACAACGAGCAAGATCAATTCACTAGATGATCTGAATGATCTACTTACAATGGGATTTAGAGGGGAAGCTTTATCTACGATCGTTGCTGTATCTGATCTTAGTGCTATTTCAAAAACTAAAGATTCTCCAACAGGATATAAAGTTGTTTTTAAAGGTATAGAACCAAGTGAAATTACTGATTTTCCATCAAGAAATGGAACCACAATAGAAGTAAACGATCTATTTAAAAATATTCCAGCTCGTTATAAGTATTTAAGAAGTTTTGAGACTGAATATAGGAATATATTAAAAACCTTGATCCCTTACTTCATATATTACCCAGATATCCATTTTATATTGAAAAAGGATGGCAAGACAACATACAATCTACCTTCATCAAAAAATTCAAGAGGATCTATTGATGATGTAAGAGTCACAAGTACGCTTAGAAGCGATTTTACAAAAGATATGGTCCCATTGTTCTTTGAAGGTAATGGTATCGATATCGGTGGGTTTATTGCAAGGCCCTCTCATCATAAACCTAGAGTTGACACATCATACATATTTTTGAACGGTAGACCAATTTCAGATAATGGTATTTACAAATCAGTTTTACAAGGCTACGGTACATATATTCCTCATGGTGAGAAGATTCCTTTTATACTCGCTCTTTCTATGCCATCGTCAATGGTAGATATTAATGTTCATCCTCGTAAAGAAGAGGTTCGTTTTATTAATCCATACAGAGTTTATTCTGCTGTTGAGGAGGCTATTAATAGTGCATTAGAAAAGAATGTAAAAATTGAGGACTCATTTCAATCAGAAAATAACATTGCATATGAAAGGCTTCGAGGTGATTCTGATACCGTAACTAGACGATCATCTTCGAATATTTCTGATAAAAGCTATTCTAACAAGCAATATTCATTTGGAACTTCTTTCCCTCCTTCTAAAAATAAAGTTGATTCATCAATAATATTTACCAAAGAGCTTCTAAAAGGCAATGAAATAGTAGACGAAAATGAGATCAAGAAGCTTGATTTAGAAAATATTGAAGAGCCGGTCAATGTCTTTCAGATATTTAATAAATATATTGTATTAGAGTTTAGTGATCAATTATGGTTTATAGATCAACATGCTGCAGCTGAAAGAATCACTTATGAGATGTTGTTAAATAGAGAGAATAGATCTTCCGATATTCAGGAGTTTCTAATGCCTAAGACAATAAATATCAATGATATAACTAGATCTTTCCTAATTGATAATAAAGATCTATTTACTGATCTCGGTTTTAATATTGAGATCAAAGATGAGACAATTCAAGTAAGTTCATCTCCTGTAGAATTTGCAGAAAGTGATCTACAAAAGATGTTCGATCAGATATTAGTTGATGATCTTGATGGTTATGAGTCCGGAAAAGGTATTGAGTCAATTAAAAACGGATTATTAGCTACAATGGCTTGTCATAACAGCATAAGAAGCAATCAGAGAATGGAAAAAGAAGAGATGTATTCAATAGTGAACAGATTATCAAAATGTAAAAATGGATATAGCTGTCCTCATGGTAGGCCAATAGTTTGGAAATTAAATATTAATGAACTTGATTCGAAATTCTTAAGAACTTATTAATTTATTTAGAAATACAGTATGCAAACAAAAATTGTTCTAATTCCAAGTCCTTTAGGTGATGAAACAGATCCTATCAATTTAATTTACGACGAGGTTGCTAAAAAATTTGATTTCTACTTCTTTTTTGTTGAATCTAGAAAAGTACCTATCAATGTAATAAACCAGATATATCCAGACAGGGATAAGGAACTAAAGATCTCTATTTTAGATAAGAGCACATCATCAAGGGAGATTGATCAGTTTATTCGTGATGTAGATGGCTCTACTGTTGGAATAATCACAGATGCAGGATTACCGGGGATATCTGACCCTGGTACTTTATTCATCAGAAAATGCCATCAGAAAAATTATGATGTGATCCCTCTAGTTGCTTCGTCATCAATAACAGCAGCTTTATCAGCTTCAGGTTTAAGAGGTGAAAGATTTGAATATCACGGATATTTGGAGAGGGAAAAAGAGATGAGAATTGAACAGATCAAAGCGATGGAGGAGAGATCTAAAGATACTGAGAAAACTCAAATATTTATTGAAACACCTTATAGAAATATTCATATGTGGAAAGATCTGCTGAATTTCTGTTCTCCTCATATAGATCTGTCAATATCTGTCGATCTATTTACAAAGAAACAATTTATAAAAACAGCAAAAATCGTAGATTGGACATATATGAAGTGGCCAAAATTAGACGACCATCAAGCAGTTTTCCTACTAAATGCAAAACCTCTCATTTGATTTGACTTATATGCATAAAAGTAGCTAATCTATATTCATGAAAAGAAAAATAAATGTCATTTATGCATCAGCATCAGGAAACACTTTATTGGTAGCAAAATATATTAAAGATAGGTTTCTTGACGAGATGTTTGATGCAAAATTACATAGAGCTGAGCTTTTTGAAACATCACTATTCAAAGAGAAAGAGGTCTACATTTTTGCAATATCTACTTGGGAACATGGAGTACCAAATCCTCATTTTGATGATCTTCTCGATCATTTTAAAAACAACAAAAATAAATTAAAAGTAGCATTTATTGGATTAGGAGATCTTAGATATGAGCCAGTACTTTTTTGTGGAGGAATGAATAGTTTTAGAGAAGCTATGATCAACGGCGGAGGGAATGAGTTGATCTCACCATTAAGATTAAATGGCGAACCTCATGATAAGTTAAATAATGTTGTTGAGAATTGGTTTATCAATTTATTAGAGAAAATTAAAAATGAGAAATAGATTTACATTACAAATTTGTGGAGAGTCTGGACAGGGAGTTAATTCATTAGGAGATATTCTTGCTAAGGTTCTTAAAGATAATAACTATTACATTTTTGGCTATAGAGAATACCCATCTTTGATCAAGGGGGGTATAGCTGGATACCAGATCAATTTCAGTAATAAACCAATAAACTCAGCTTCTGAGAAATCAGATATGTTGATAACAATGAGTAGAGCATCTTTTCATAATTATCTAAGAAAAGTCAGATCAGGCGGAAGAATTTTATATTCTTTTGGTAAACCGATTTTATCTCAAGAAGAAAAAGATCATATCTCAAATAATAATTTGCATCTTGAAGAGTGTCATGCAGAGCAGATAGCCATAGATATAACTAACTCTAAACTTTATACAAATACAGCTTTAATAGCTTTTCTAGCAAAAACATTTGATCTAGATAAAAAGATAACAAAAGGGATTTTGCTTGATAGATATGGTAAAGATGAAGAAACTAAAAAAAATAACACCAAAGTTTTTGATAAAGCTTACATTGCAAAAGGTTCATGGAGTAAATATGTTATACCTCGTTCAAGAAAGGACCTATCTAAACATTTAAATATAAATGGAAATCAGGCTACTGCACTCGGAGTGTTAAATGCCGGTTGTAGAGCATATTATCACTATCCTATGACTCCTGTCACATCTATCTCATCGGTTTTAAGCAAATACTCAAAAGATTATGGAATATTTGTTTTTCAAGCGGATGATGAGATTGCAGCAGCTCAAATGACACTCGGAAGCTATTATTCTGGAACACGATCTCTAACAGCGACATCAGGAGGTGGATTCGATCTGATGTCTGAGACGATCTCAATGGCAGGAATAACTGAAATTCCGTTCGTTGTGATATTAGGGCAAAGACCTG
>CAZINM010000004.1:0-25084 GCA_964540605.1 uncultured Candidatus Saccharibacteria bacterium | reverse complement strand
GTACTTTACCATCTCATAGATCGTATTTACCTCAAAAACAGAATCTCCATCTACTGTGATTATTATATCTCCACAACTTTCTCTTATTCCTGTATTCAATGCCTCTCCTTTACCTGCATTTGTTGGATGTTGAAAAAGACCTAAAGTTTTACCAGTTCCGTAATATTTAGGAATGAATTCTTGCTCGTAATAATCAATTACTTTTTGAGTGGTCTCATCTTTAGAACCATCATCTACAACGATAACTTCTAAATTATTGTAATCACTATTAAATAGACTTCTTAAGGTGTCTTTTATACCCACTGCTTCATTCCAAGCTGGAACTATGACAGACACCTTAAAAATATCCTCAATTTTTATTTGGTTTTTCTTAATTTTCCTTTTTAAAATAGCATCTTTTATCTCATAAATAGGCGAAACCACCTGATTTACAAGTAGCCAAATTAGGCTTATACAAGATGAAATAAAAAGGAGAATTGTTAAAACATCAAATATCACAGTTTATGCGATAAAAGATTAGCTTTCTATTAGTTTCTTTATACCTTTAGCAAAAAGATTTAAGCCTAATAGAAGGATAAAGAATCCTGAGACATAGTATAAAAGGTCTATACCAGTTATTAACCCAGCCGCAGGCAGTAATATTGATGTACTTGTACCAAGTACTGAGCTATCTCCTGACATATCTTTTGATTATTAATTTAACGGGATATTATAACCTATGTACTATAGGTTTACAAGGATGAAGAATGCTACATATTTTGTTAAATAGGCATTTTTTCACATTTAATGTAATAAAAGTTTTTAGTGGTATAATTTCATATGGAAACAAAAAACAGATCATTAATTGTAGCTGTTGTAATAGTTACAATATTGCTACTTTTCTCTTTAGGATTAAATCTTTTTCTTTTCATGAAAAATAAAGAAACTAAACATAATGAGGATTCTGATATTATTGTTGAAGATAATGCTACTGAAAAAGATTCAGAAGATATCGCTGATGATAATGGATCCAACACAAATAACGATGGATCAAAAGAAGAAGACGATGAGACAGAAATCGAAGATGGCGAAGATGAAGAAGTAGACGATGAATCAAATACATTCTCAAATTCAAAATTATCAATAGTTTTAGAAGATGGCTGGACAGCTGAAGGACTTGCAAATGGAAGTGTAAATATATTTAATGGTTCATATATATTGTATGTTAACCCCTCATTTACTCAAACAAGTGGTGTACAAGGTGGAAGATTCGATGAGATATCTCAAGGAGCTCCAAGTGCCAATCTTGTAACAGTTTTCAGACCAGCTATGGAATGTTCTACACCAATTCAATCATTAACAACAACTCATAAAAGATATGATGTCTATACGAATGATTCTGTAAATGCAGATATCTGCAAGCCATCACCGGATGATTCTGAAAGATGGTATTTCTCATATTATGTTAAAGAATCGCCATATCTTACTTACAAAGCATCTGGAGATGAGTCTTATGTGATCACTTTATCTATGAATGTAAGTGCTGTTGCAGGTTTACCTCAGAAAGGGAGCTCTTCACTTGAAGCGAGATTTGAAGAGGCCAATACGATGGTTGATAGCTTGTTGATCAAGTAGTTTTTTTATAATATTAAAAACTTCAGTTCTTAGTAATATATAGATATGAAATTTATTGAAGTTAGCTTACCTCAGTATGCTTTGGAGATCGAGCCTAAATATGATGAATTAGGTTTGATTGTTGATCAAAAAATAAATGAAAATTTCCACGATGGTAACTATATAATTCGAGCTATAAGTTCCAAAGATCATCCCCAAATTACAAGAGATGAATTGATCGATAAGATTTATAAGCTAGGAACTGATAAGTATGATCCTACGATCAAAGGTATCGCCCATGAAGAGTTTAAGAACTATGATTATGATATTCAAGCCACTAAGATCGATATCCATAAAGGAAAAATAATACATGAAGAAGATGCTGAATGTACTACTTTCTTCGGGCAGATCATTTATGATTTTTATCTTCATGCTCCATTTGATAGAGGTCATCCTGTAAGAATTGATCTATTGTTAATATATAAAGCTGAAGATCTTGTTCAAGCACCAAAAATTACCAATGAGCCAGATAATTTTAAGAGCGGTTTGAAACAATACCTTTTTAAGTTCAGAGATAAAAACAGTAAGAAAGAATCATTAGAAGCCCTAATTCTGATTAAATAAGATACCCTTTTAGCTTAAAACCTTTGCATAATGATTCCCCTCCCCTATAACGGGAAAAAAACGATTTTTAACTCTGTACTCGTACAAAGGTGATTCTTTTAATCCTAATATCTCATCTTTAATCTGCCTCAGTTTTTCTTTTCTATTATCTTCTATGATCATATACCCCTATATTACCACATAAATTGTGCGCAGATCTAAAAGTTTAACACCAGACAGATACTAATGAATGATATATAATGCCTCATGGACCAAGAAATTGCTGTTTCACTAAATGTTGTTCTTAATCGTGATCTCATTAAAGATATAAAAGAGATTCAAAGAGAACTAAATAGAAATTACAAAGAACAAAGAAATTACGATACTACTCCTCATTTAGCGATAGTAACGAAGTTTATGATCCCTGAACTTGCACATAAATATGCAAATCTTGTTACAAAGGAATTAATAACTAAGAATGCTTTCAACATCAGTTTTAAAAGATTCAAGGTGCCTAATGCTGGTACTTATATTTTTTTGGATCTAGATGAGGAAAGTAAGAGATCAATTATCCAAATAAATCGTGAAGTGAAGAAGATCTCAAAGAATTTTGGCTTTGAAACGCCCAAAGGTCTACCTTCGAAATACTCTTTAGACCCACATATATCAATAATTAAACTTGAGCAAGAGAATATAGGACCTGCATATTTAGCTTTAAAAAAGATCAAAACTGATCTTACTCATAGATCTTACTTGATCGAAGAACTTGAGATCACAAAAGAAGTTCGTAAATATAACGGTTATGCAACATTTCCAAAGATCGCACAAATAGAATTAGCAAAATAGCTACGAAGAAATTTTCACAGACAAAACCTCGATCTAGGTATTACCAAGAATACAGCTATAATAAAAAAAGCTTGTTATTTTGTTGATAAACACATATAGTGTGCGTCAGTATATATTTTATTAAGGAGAAATTTTTCGTATGGAAAGATATCGCGGTAGCAGGGGATCTGGAAGAAGACCAAGTAGTAGTTTTGATGGTAGAAGATCAAGAGGTGGCTTTGATAGCCGAGGCTCAGATTCTCATGAGATGTTTGATGCAGTTTGTGATGAGTGTGGTAAAGACTGCAAAGTTCCTTTCAAACCTTCAACAGATAAACCTATTTATTGTAGTGATTGTTTTGAGAAAAAAGGTGGAAACAGAGATAGAGATAGTAGAGGCAGAGGTGGCAGAAGCAGAGGTGATTCTGACTCTATGATGTATTCGATCAGCAAAAAACTAGATAGGATAATTGAACTTTTAGAGAAGTAGATTAGCTTTCCATTTCAAAAAAGGATAGATCTTCTTTTTCAGTAGTATTTAGTCATATTTCAATGCACTTAGTAGATGTGCGGATTAAGCATATTTATTAAGTGCATTTACTATATCTCCTCGCAATAGTAAAATTGAGTGTAATTTCACAATATTAAAAATATGAAAAAGGTACTCATAGGTTTTTTGATATTTATGATTGTTGTAGTAGTTTTGTTGGTCGGAGTCGCAGCATATGTCGGATTGATCCCAGGTCTTTCAAATAAATTAGTTAAAAAGGTTGATCTTGGAGTTGAGAATGATCCACAGTTAGTAACAGACCTTTTTGAAGATTTTGAGTTTGAAGACAATATTGACAAAGAAAAACTTCCTCATGACGGAGATTTTGTCTACTCAGGTGTTGTAAGAATGGAGAGAACTATGAGTTCTGAAGAGGTAACTTCTTATTTGAACTACCTTGCCAATAACGCCTCTTATACACCATTCAATCAATTGCAGATCAGATTTAATGAAGATGAAACCATTGAAGTATCTTTAGATGCGGATGTGAATAAATTAGCTGAACTTGCACTAGATCTGGGTTATTCACAATCAGATATTGAGAAAGGTAAGAAATATCTAGATATTTTAGGTGGTAGTGTATATATGTACGCCAAGTTCGAAGCTGATGTAAATAACAATGATATTCAATTCACTGGTGAAAATTTAAGACTTCAAAACTTTACAGTACCTAGTAGTTTGTATGAACCAATTGGAGAAGCAATTGCTTCTATGATCGAATCTTACATTCCAAAAGTAAGTGGATTGGATCTTGAAAAGATAACACAGGAGGGTGATAGACTCGACATAAAAGCTGATATACCAGCTAGTGTATCTGTTGACGAATAGATCTTAATTCTTATTTTTTATCTGGTGGGGTGGCACCTGAAAGATGTGCTATGAGTGCGACACCATCCAGAGGACTTTCTAGCATAATTTTTGCTAATTCTTTTATTAGATCTGCAAATACTCGCGGATACTTCACAGGTGGCAATTCAACAAGCTCCTTATTTCTTTGAGGTATTGTGATCTTTACTGAACCAGGCCCTCTTTCAATAAGGCGTTGCATTGAAGGTTCACCTAATTTACCATCAGTCACAAACATTGATTTGGAAACCACACCCATAAGAATATCTGTAAGTGGGGTAAAGTTTATTTCAATGTTCCCAGCTACTATATCTCCCCACCTCACGATGATGTAATCTTCTCCACCGTCGTTTTCTCTAACTTGTTTGGTCGACCCATCTGGCATTTTCTTCTCTTCCATATCTCCTAACTGATGCAATGGGTTATGGATGATCAAACCCTGCGGTGTAATTTTTACTGTAACTCCAGCACCACGAGAAGTTAACATCCTAAACATTGATATGGCATTATGGGTATATTTTGCTTCTCGATCACCTGTAACTTCGAAACCCCATCTTGGAATCCGAGCCATTATTTCTCGTATTTTCTCTAGTTTCTCTCTCTGTGATGCTGTTAGTCCTGCAATATTCTCTGCTGTCCCAGTAGTTGCGATTATATCTTCTCTTGCCATCTCATCGTGAGAATATTGTAATATTGCAGAGATCGTAGCAGCTACCATTAAACCAGCTACAATATCATTATTTATCTGTAAATGGTCTACACCAACCCTTTCGGTTAAGAGCATATCTAATTGTTTTTTAAACATACCCCCTAATCTTAAAGCAACAGGGAACATACGCCTTTCTCTTTCTGAAGGGTACCGCTCAAGAAGTCTTGTTTGCTGTGCATCTAGTTCTGGTAAAGCGATACTTGATGAAAAATCATCTAATCCACAAAAATCTTGGACAGTTCTTAATGAAGCCACTCCGTCAAACAATGCTGCTCTTTCTGTATACCACCTAATCCAAGCTAAATTCCTTCTTACATAAACAATATTCTCATCACCGGCAAGTCTTTGTGATATTCCTTTTAACCCTACTGCACTTTCACTCTCTTCCCCCTCATCACCTAATAATTCAATTAAGTCAAAATTTGAAAAATGTCTAGGCCAGCTAAAAGGATCGACGATAAAACCTTCTTCATCAACATATATCTTTTGCCTGTCTAATAAGCTCTCATCTATTACTTCCCCTTCAAGAGACAAAAATGGTGGAGGTGATTTTTTAAGCATCCATCTAATTCTTCTGACAACAACTTCATGTAAAGAAGGAACTCTCGTCTCTCCTAGTTCTTCAGGCTGTTGATCGTTTTCGAGTACATCATATATTGCTCTTTGAGTATCAAAAAATTCGGTATATCCTGGCTTCGCATGACCACTCTCTCTACAATATTTAGCTAAATTTACAAGCATCATTCGGTACAAATCTCTATTCCTAAAATAAAGATCAGATAATATCGCTACACCTTGTGTTGTTGCCCAATATTCATGATCTTGACCAATAACATCAACATTTGATGCATATCTTTCGAGACCTGGAGCTAAATAAGAAACATCAGAATACGGATATTCATCATCTGCCAACCTCGCTGCAGCTGCACGCATTAATTCTGAATAAACTTCTCTATCGAGAGCAAGTATATTATTTAATCTTCCATCCCTTCCTGTATATTTGAATGTTTCATCGTCAGTGATAATTCTATTCAACATCTCATTGAATCTTGTACGAGATCTTTCAGCTTCAACTCTCTGAGCCTCTTGCTTTTCTAATTCTTTTTTTGAAGGTTGTTTAGGTTTTTTCTCTTTTTTCGGCTTTTCGAAAGGACTTACCCAATCTTCTTTCTCATCTTTGGGAGTTGCTGGCTCTGTTAAAGGGACGACTGGATTTCCAGCATTACTCCTAGTTAATAATCTCCTAACTACCTGATAACCTTTATCTGTTCTTAATAAACGTCTCTCGAATTCATTACATAAACATATTAAGCTTGTATCTGCACCTCTTACCCTATATTCGTCTAGCAATGTAATTAATTCGTCTATTCGCCCTGTATCAATATATTCTGCATAAAGATACCTCTCAAACTGCCCATAATATCTTTCGAAATCTCTTTCACTTGAGTCTAACGCCGTTTCCATAATATGATCAATTCCAATCATTCTCTCTGCATCAACACCTATTCGGTTAGCATACTCATATAGATGAGTTAATAATTCGACATGCAAAATGGGATTGTTTCTTGCCAAAATAACAAGTATTCCTAAACCATCGTCACTAAGCCAGAAATTAATATCCTCATGCATTCTAGTAGTAAATTCTCTCGTAATTAAAGCTGCGTGTTGTGGACGAATACCAGGATCAACTTCTGAATGTCTTCTTACCAAACCTCTTGTTAATTCAAAATACAGTTCACGATCTTCCTCATACAGAAGATCCAGTGTTTTGTCAGATTCACTAGCTTGTTCAACTCTTGGTATATGACTGGATTGTAAACCAGACTTTGGTAATGGTTCGGCTCCTGTCTGGGGTACCCAAAATCCATCATCTTGAGCTGTTCTATAAATAGCTAATCTGGCTCTTTCTGGATCTATCTTATGTAAGGCTAGAATAGCCTCCCTTGTTAGTTCACTTCTTAACATACTAACTTCAAAATCGTAGGCAATAGCTTGTGCAGCGTGTGAGGGAGAAGCCAGCATTTGATCTATTGATTCAAAAAATGCCTGATATCTGGGTGTTCTAGATCTACTATCAACGATAAGATGCTCAGCTATCAACCGATCAGTCAATGATGCATAAACCGTATCATAATCTTTTACTCCTTTTCGATATTCCTCGAGTGATGTAGTATCAAAAGCGTCTTTAATTGTTTGACTTTCTCCTGCCATTATTTTTAAAATCAAAATCATATATATGTATTCCAAAAATTTGAAATACATATTCATGACGGTGAATAGGGATCTTGAGACTTGCATGTGCAAGCACTCAACTATTCTGTCATAGACCGCTTGGGCGGTCGCACTCTGCGATGTTTCAGCATCATGCGACCGCCCTTGGTCAGCGCGGTTGAAAGTATGGCCACACCTCGCCATCGCTCTTATGGCCAATGGCATTGAGGAACTGGCGGGGTATCTCAGTCCGGAGACCGCTGAGCCATCCACTTCCGATGACCTCGATCTGCCATTTCCCCCACCCAAGGGAAACGGACCTGTAGGTTGCTTCCGGCAACCGCTGTGCAACACCTTCTAACCAATTGGCATCCCCCGGTTGAGGATTGGTCACAAGGTAGTCGTTCAAGCGCTGCCATGCAGCTTTTTGATCATCGATCTGGCTCATAATGACCTGACATACATCGGAATCGCGATAGCGACAATATTGCTCGGCGCCTTCGCGGTCTCCTGCATTGTAGTACTCATTCAAGCGGTCCTGATCCTGAACGTAAGGGTCAGGTGTCGAGGTTGGCACCGGAGTCGGTGGTGGTCCGCTTGTCGGCGTGGGCTGAGGGGGTTGCGTTGGTACCACAGTCGCCACAACAGGCCAGCTTAGACGAGATGCTACCTCGACCGGCAACTTCTCGGGCTGGGTAAACGGTGCTTCCCGTGCGCTCTCACTATCTGCACAGCTTTGAACACCTGCAGCAGCCACTCTTGCCCAATAGTTCTGTCGACCATACTCGTCAGCAAATGCGTTCAGTACCTGTTGACAGGTAGGATATTGCCCGACCACTTGCGATTGCACAGATTGTGGTGGCGCCTGTGTCGGAGCCGACGGTTGAGCCGTTGGTGGCACGAAAGACATCGGTGTGGGGGTAGGGCCTATCCCGCTACCATTAGAGCCGATTCTGATTTCTCCACCTCCATCGATATACGTCTGAACGATTGCCGCAGTTCGATTGATCTCACCGAGTATCACTCGCACCGGCTCTGTAAGCCCGATACGAATGATCCCAGACTCCCATGTCCCAAACAAGAGGATCAGGGTAATCGGTACGAGCGAACCAACACCAAGGCTGACGCCTAACCAACCAAGAAGTCGCCCAAAGGCCTTTAGGACCCCTCCAGAGATCTTGATAAGCTTCCAGCCGATCCACAGAGAAAAACCAGCCAGGACAACAATGAGAATCGCCATCCACAACGGCATACTAACTGATGTTACATCCATCGTAAACCTCCTTTGAAGTCTGATCAATCACCAGGCAGGTTTGGTATGTACCTCCATGCCTGGACATAGGACCCCTCGACTTTACTGTAGTAGCAAATGTGGGCATGAGGCCCCGTTAAGTTTCCCACACTGCCCTGGTCTGCGACATGCTGTCCAGCTTGGACCCAGGATCCATTCTGGACATGTACCCGTCTGTGGTGCAACAGTATAACTAACCACTCAGGGTTCTCGATGAGCATCACCGAGTTCCCGTAGCCGTCAGCATACAAATTCACAACTCCAGAGACGGGTGCATATATTGGAGCAGAGTCTGAGTCCAGGCTCGCACCATCAATGCATGCCGCACCATATGACGCCCCATGATCCCACTGGGTAACCATCCAGTTACCACCGAATGGCCCAAAAGTGGGTCCCCATTCTCCCTTTGGAGGCTGAGGAAGGGCACTATAAGAACTTATCGCTTGATAGGGGGATCGCCCAAGCGTTGGTTTGAAGTCTGAGGGAGGTGATGTAGGCTCCAAGTAGCGATTATTTGACCACTGATCATACAACTTGGTCATGATATCCAACCAACTTGGTGCTTCCTGGAGAACGACACCCTCTTCATCATACAATTCATCGGTGTCTTCTGCTGTGACCATTGCTGCAAAAACGAGGTTCGAAACCTTCTGATAATAGGTCTCATAACCATCGTTCTGCATTGGTCCACGAGAAGGACACCCATCACCTAGGCATATCTCGAGCCCTCTCAGGTCCGGATAGCCGGGTAGGTTATTGAAGATTGCGCCTGCCGTCTCCATCACTCCTCTTTCATATCCAGGAACGCCATTATAGCGGGCCCAGCAGTCTGCTCGGTCCCACATGGCGTCCGATCCACGATCCTCAAAAAAGGCATTGTACTCAATAGCACGATTTCCTGGACAATGCCTATGGATCTCTGTGCCTATGAGCTCGTACTGCTCTTGAAGCTCAATCCCTTCTATGGGACCGGGTTTGAAGTACCGCTCCTTCAAAACTTCTACCAATGTATAGAATCCCCCTATACCTTGGCCATTTGAAGGATTAACCGGTTTCATTCCATTCTCTACACCATGAGTTGCTACCAACACACCTGGATCTGTGTTGGTCTTCTTTGCTGCTTCAACAATGTATGGCCAGTTTTCAGCTATGAACTCAACCTGAAACCTCGTTAATGACATCTTCTGGTCAACATGTTGAGCAGCAACATAGAAGCTACCTGCTGTGAGAGAGACTACTATCGTTGTTGTTAAACCAAGTTGTACCACCTTTTTAGGGGCGATACGGAAAAACCCACCAACACCATTCATTCCTATAAGCAGAAGCTTCGAAAACAAAACTTCTAATTGCCTTGTGGCAATCGACATTAGGCCTGGAAAAAGGATTGTGCTCGAGATGCACAGCCCAATTCCAGCCACAAAAGCCAGTAGAGCCAACATCTCGCACCTCCTTTCACAAGAACTTGAATTACATTGAAAGCCACACATAAATGGCAAAACCACCTGTGTGTGACTTTCAATTGATCAAAGAATTTTACGAAAATTTGACAAAATAATTACTATCCCTATTCACTTTTTAAAGAACTGGGCAGTAATTACTTATAAGGGAAACTCTCCCTATATAATGTAAGAATCGAATTATAGGTTATTTTATAGGCCATTACAATATCTAATGACCCAATCTCATGACATTAAAACTATATTTGAAAAACTAATAAATTGTATCTCTCAAATACCCATTTTCCTTGAACCATTCGTACTGGTCATGTATAGACTCTTTTACAGATCTAGGAGAATAGCCAAGCTCTTTTGAGGCTTTAGCATGAGAAATATTACAATTACTATGTAAGGTTTTAACACTATAAGGAGTGATTTGAGGATCCTTGCTAAATAGTACAGACAATTGACCTAGAGCAAGTGATGGCCAATATCCGATCAAGCTAGTCTCTCCTTTAATTCCGCTAAATTCATGCAAATATTTGGCATAATCACCCATAGACATAATTCTATTTGAGAGAATATATCTCTCGCCAAATCTTTTCTCTTCATAAGCCTTGATCATAGTTTCGGCAACATCTCTAACATCAACATAATCATATTTGCCATCTATGGTCATCTTTATGTCAGATTTGATTAGCTTGATCATCCCAGTTCCAAACTGAGAAGGTCTATGATCGTAAGGTCCAATAACTCCTGTTGGATGGAATATCAAAGATCTAAGTCCTTTATTATTAGCTTCTATGACGGCTCTAGTTGCCCTTGCTTTTGAGCAATCATATAGACCTCTCTTCTCATGTGTTTCAGTACAAAATGGAGTCTCTTCCGTGATCAATGAGCCATCTGATGGTGCAGAGATCGCGTGAATTGAACTAGTATATAGGAGATCTAAATTATACTTCTCACACAGATAGATTATATTTTTGGTGCCCTGGACATTTGTATTGTATGTCAACTCTTTGTAGTAAGGTGAGATATTTATATAACCTGCGAGATGAAATATCGCTGTAACGCCTTCCAAATCATCTTCTAAAGTTACTGGATCCATAATATCTCCATGGATCTCTTCATAATCACAATCATCAATGGACCTTAAATCAGAACCTTTTCTAACAAGAACTTTAGGTCGCTCATTTCTTTTGTTTAACTCTCGGACTACAACATTACCAATTCGTCCATTCCCGCCCGTTATAAGTATCATAAAATTTTGTGAAAATATTTGATCACAATATCAGTATACACATAAAAACGATGGAATTAACATGGTGATCAATAATTAATGTCTACCGTTAAATTGGCTGTTATATAGGTCATAATAAAAACCCTTAGAAGCCAAAAGCTCATCATGCCTACCCTGCTCTACAATATTACCTTTGTTCATAACTAGTATGAGATCGGCATTCCTAATTGTCGATAATCGATGTGCTATTACAAAACTTGTTCTACCCTTCATCAGATTATCCATAGCTTTCTGTATAGCAACTTCAGTCCTTGTATCAACTGAGCTAGTTGCCTCATCAAGTATCAACATAGGAGGATCTGCTAACATAGCTCGAGCTATTGTTAATAACTGTTTTTCACCCTGAGAGATATTATCTGTTTCTTCATTTATCATCATCTTGTAGCCATTCGGTAAAGAGTTTACAAAATTGTGAACATGAGCAGCTTTTGCAGCCTGTCTTACTTCTCTATTCGTTGCATCAGGATTTCCATATTTCAGATTCTCTTTGATCGTACCATTAAATAACCAAGTATCTTGTAGAACCATTCCAAACAATCTACGAAGGTCTGATCGTCTAAATGATCTTATGTCGATCCCATCAATTTGTATCGAACCTTTATCTACATCATAAAATCGCATTAATAAATTCACCATTGTAGTTTTACCTGCACCTGTTGGACCGACAATTGCAACTTTCTGACCAGGTTTTATATCTGCTGAGAATCCTTTGATAACAGGTTTCTCAGGTTCATATCCGAAGATAACATTATTAAATTTGACCTGCCCTTCAACCTTACCTAACAAAATTGGGTCATCAACATCAGGGATCTCCTCTTTTCCGTCCAAAAATTCAAAAACCCTTTCAGCCGCTGCTGCTGTAGATTGTAGGATATTTGCCATTGTTGCGGTGTTTACAATTGGACGATTTAGACTATTCACATACTGTATGAACGCTTGTATCCCTCCGATAGATATTTTTCCTTGAATTGCATAACTTCCACCTATTACAGATATTGCTACATAGCCGATATTTCCAATAAATCTCATAACTGGCATCATCAAACCTGATAAGAATTGTGATTTCCAAGCACTTTTATATAAATCATCATTGATCTCATTGAACTTTTCGATCGACCTCTCCTCTCCATTAAAGGCTTTAACTACATAATGTCCACTATACATCTCCTCAATATGACCATTGATCTCCCCTAATGATTCTTGCTGTTGTTTAAATAAAGGCTGAGACTTCTTAACTATCACAACTACAAAAAGCATGCTTAAAGGTATTACGATCAAAGAAATAAGTGTCATATTGAAATTGATCGTTAGCATCATATAGATAATTCCAATTATTGATGTGATTGATGTGATTATTTGAGTTAAGCTTTGATTCAAAGATTGCCCTACAGTATCAACATCGTTAGTAATACGACTTAATACTTCGCCATGCGTGCGAGTATCAAAATATTTCAATGGTAGTCTATTTATTTTCTCAGATATCTCCTTTCGTAGCTGATATGTCAATTTCTGTGTTATACCAGTCATTATCCAGCCTTGAAGATATGAGAATATCATTCCTAAAAGATATAAACCTATAAGAAAATATACTGACTCCAGAACTTTATCAAAGTTAATTGAAGGTTTTTCACTAAGATCGATCTCTCCTATTTTATCAAGCATTTTCTGAGGTATTTGATCTGTTATCTCTTTAGGAAAGAATTTCAACAAGTCTTTTGCCGTAGTATCCTCTGGGATCGGTGTGCCTTCAGGTATTTGAGCCATAATTTCATCATAAACTCGGATCTTTAAATAATCTGAAACTATATCATCTGTGATATTTCCTAATATCTTCGGTGATAAAATACTAAATATCGTACTAATAACAGCAAAGAGTATAACTACAAAAAAAGCTGACTTGTAAACTTTCAAATAGGTCCACAATTTTTTTAGTGATCCTTTAAGATCTTTTGGCTTCTCCATTACCCCTCGCATCATATGGACTGGACCTCTTCCTAGAGATTTATTTTGTTGTGTTGATCTTTCTTTTTCATCCATTGTCTTTACCTTTATCAATATTCATTAATTCTTCTTCAGAGAGCTGTGACTGAGCAATCTCCTGATATATTTCACATTTAGCCATTAATTCATTATGTGTTCCAACACCTGCAATTTCTCCATTATCATTTAGCACAATGATCTTATCTGCATTTAAGATCGTTCCAATTCTTTGCGAAACAATAATTACTGTTTTATTTACAGTCTTTTGTCTTAATTCATCTCTCAATTTTGCATCTGTTCTATAATCTAGTGCAGAAAAAGTATCATCGAATATAAAAATAGGAGGATCTTTATATAAAGCTCTAGCAATAGATATCCTTTGCTTTTGCCCTCCAGAGAAATTCAGACCTCCTTGTGCCATATTGGTCTCATAATTATCTGGCAAGCTATCAACGAATTCATCAACTTGTGCAATTTTTGCCACTTCATACATTCTTCCATCTTCTCCATCTGGATCACTATATTTAATATTGGAAGCTATCGTACCTGAGAACAAAACTGGTTTTTGAGGGGTATAACCGATAAAGTCGTGAAGAGATTTCTGATCGATCTCTCGAACATCTACACCATCGATTAATATTGAACCACTAGTTACATCGAAAAATCTAGGTATGAGGTTGACTATAGTGGACTTTCCACTACCTGTACTTCCAATTATTGCTGTAGTTCTATTTGGTTCTGCAACAAATGAAATATTATTTATGGCTGGTTCCTTAGCTTTTTCATAAATAAAACTTACATTCTTGAACTCAACCCTTCCTTTAACCTTTCCAAACGATCTTGGTTTAACAGGATCTTTTATACTAATGTCTGTTTCAAGCACCTCGTTGATCCTATCTATTGATACGGCAGCTCTTGGGATCATTATGAACATCATAGAGATCATCAGGAAAGAGAATACGACTTGCATTGAATATTGCATGAAGGCCATCATATCACCAACTTGGAGCTCATTATCTGCTATAAGATGAGAACCAAACCATATTATTGCCATTACTGTAAGGTCAAAGAGAAACATCATGAAAGGGAAAAGAACAACCATGACTCGATTTACAAAAAGGTTAGCTTTTGTAAGATCCACATTAACATCATCAAATCTCTCTTCCTCATATCTTTCAGTATTGAATGCTCTGATCACTCTTAATCCAGTGAGATTCTCCCTAGCCACAAGATTCAACTTATCAAGCAATTCTTGAAGTTTCTTGAATTTCGGCATTGTAATATAAAAAGTCGTTATCATAACTATTATTATTACTACCACTGTTACTCCAATAATCCAGCTTATTGATGGAGCAGTATTTATTGCCTTTATGATCGCTCCTACTCCTATTATTGGAGCAAAAAGCATTGGTCTTAAAAAATTACCTAAAATGCCTTGAGCTTGTTGAATATCATTTGTTGATCTAGTTATTAATGACGCTATAGAAAATTTGTTTATCTCAAGTAAAGAGAAACTCTCGACATGAGAAAATAGTTTTGTTCGGATCTTCTTCCCGAAACCGCTTGAGATCTTGGATATAAGATATCCAGAAATAATTGTGAATACACCTCCAATAAGAGAGATAAGGAGCATTTCTTTACCAATATCCCATATAAGATCTTGGTCTTCGTTTATTATTCCCTCATTAACAATCCTTGACATATAGTCAGGAAGTGCGAGATCTACTTGAACCTGGATATAAATAGCAACAACAACTAATATCAACAGGAACCAATAAGATCTTATGTATTTTATTAACTTAAGCATTTATGTATAAAAATAAAAAAGCTGGAATATGATAGAAATATCTAATATTTAAGTCAAATGAATTAACCTAATATTGTTTTTATATAAGATATGGATCTTTGATGATCTTATTTATAAAAAAGCACCCATTGCTGGGTGCTTCAATTTTTCCAATCAAAATTTATCTAAAAACTACTTGATCTTGAACTTTAATAAGCTATTGGGTCAACTTCTATCCCTACTGCTGTATCAGAATTCTCAACAGCTTTAAGGTACGCACTCCAATCATCAGCATTATTTAGGTCCCAAGTGAATAATTCAAAAGATTCTCCTTGATAGTTCATAACAACAACATACCCTTCAAAACCGAAGATCAAAGTGTATGATGTTTCTTCGACATAGCTCTCTTCCATTTCAATCTTCAATGCTTCATCTGAACCTTCCACATAATCTCCAGGATACGGCTCAGAACTACCAGATGAATAGGTATATTCTAAAACTTTTGCATTAAGCTGTTTTCCATCGACCATAACTTTACCGTCTTTAACAGTTATACCCTCCCATGTGTATTCCTCTACTACTCTATCAAGAGAATATCCTTCAAAATAACTCACATCGAAATATCTGTTACTTGTTTTCGTATTGATCTCGGTTATGTAGTAAGTGAGTTTCGAACTTATGTAATCGCCATTATCTGTTGAATTATTCATCTCGTATAACCGATCTCCAATAGGTCCAGATAAGTAGAATTTTCTATCTGCTCTAAATTCCTGAGCATATTCCTCATCATAAACCTCTTGTGCACTTACATTCGACATACTTATCTCTCCAGATATTTCAGGAATTACAAGTGATACTTCGTTCTGTTTAACCCAGTCATTACTTTCATCAGTTAGATCACTATCAGGAGTTTCTATCTCTTCGATCTTTACTCCAGATAAGAATACAAATTCATTTTTTACACTTTCCCAAGAAACATCTTTCTGCTCTATTTCGTACTTATGTACCGAAATAAGGGCTGAATCATTAACTCTGCCGAAATACTTGCTCTCCTCAAGATAATCGTATGTTTCTGCATCAACCCATATCCTACTAATTATTGCGAATGTTTCTGAATCAACATCTCCCGTAGAAACAACTTTATCTAGGTATGTATATTCTTTACAAGGATCTTGAGAAACTAGTTCTAAAAGGTAGGCATCTTTTCCATCATACTTTCCTTTTTTAACAATTTTTACATCTCCACCAAAGTAATCATCTATAGTAAGAGGATCATCTGGTCTAACATCTGGATCTTCTACAGGTTCATTAGGTTCAGGTCTTTCTCCATCCTCTTTAGGAGGTTCAGTAACAGTTCCATCATCAATTACTGTTGGCTCTGGAACCAAGTTGTCGTCACCATTAGTCACTGTAGGTTCAGGAACTAGATCATCTGGCTCATCAAAATACACTGTTGGCTCATCGACTAAATCGTCTGGTTCATCAAATTTCACAGTAGGTTCATCAACCAAATTATCATCACCACTACCAGTGACCGTGGGTTCTGGAACTAAGTTATCATCTGAACTTCTAGATAATTCAGGCAAATACAAAGCTTGATCATATTCCTGATAAACAGCGTAATCTCCACCGTAATACTCGTAGTATCCATCGTCAGTTGAAAGATAGTAACTTACAATTTGGCCACTATCAGTTTTAACAATACTAAGGTAGTAGCTTCTTGTCCCATCATAAAATGATCTCATCTCTTCTGAATAACCGGAATCCTCAATACCGTAATAGGTTCCATAGTTAAGAGTTGAACAGCTATCTTGAGCTGGTCCTGGAGTATAAGTAGTTTTTGAATATGTGTAACCTTCAGGTCTCCAATACATCCCAAGATCCATTGAAGAGCTAAGTCTTTGACTCTCATCTCCATCACTTTCGGCGTTCATAACTTTCGGTGCTAACAAGCTACTATTATCTCTTTTGGCAATTTCAGCTAGAACAGCATTTTCATCAAATCCGTATCTACTGTTGTAAAACAGATAACCACCTGTTCCTATTGAACCAATAAAGATAAGTCCAACAGCTCCTGCTATTAGCCAATTCTTTTTTAGTTGCATAAATAAATTAGATAAAAAGTTAGTTTTAGAGGTATTTTTGTCATAAAGTCGTATCATCTCGCTTTCAAGAGATGAAATGAACTCAGGACTAGGTTCTGAAACCGATCTGTCCAGTAATTCTTCACTTTCTTTATCGAATTTTATTTCTCGATCTATATTAGACATATTTTCCTCCTGATATATTAGTCGTAATTGGTGTACATTCTGATGCTACTCTTAATGAATGAAGCCCTCTTTTCTGTGTTGTTTTAACATAATTCATATCTTTATTTATCTTTTGTGTTATTTCTTTTAACGAAAGTCCATCGATAAATCGCATTTCGATTATCTCTCGCTGTTTTTGTGGTAATTGTGGCAATAATTGCTTAACTCGATCTTCTAGATATTGTGAGTATTTTTGATCAGATTCAGACTCAAGATCAATATCTGATGTCTTAGAAGCAAGATCCATTTCTTCTAGTCCGAGATTGATCTCTTTGTTTTTATATTTTTCACGAAGCCTTTGATATAAGACTTTCTTGGCAATACCAAAAAGATATTTCTGATAATTATCTATTTCACTTGATGATCTTGTGACCTTTTCAGTAAATAGCAAAAATACCGTACTAGTAAGATCTTCGCTTACATCATTGCTTAAAGTTCGCTTATAAAAATAACGATAGATATTCCTTACATTATCTTTATATAGTTGAACGAGAATCTGTTTCTCTAGTGACATATTTAAATTGTATCGGATTCTACGACTTTAGCAAATGTAGTTACAACAATTATCGAATTGCAATTATGCTATTTTGACAGGCTTTAGCTTACCGACATCTTTTTTAACTCTATCTCCTTTTTCATACCCATCAAACTCTTGCTTTGAGAGGCCAACTTTAAGTGAGCGACCATCATCAGTTTTAATAACGATTGTGTAATAATCAGTTTCAACATTCGTATCAAAATCAGATGATGTTCTAACCATTTTATCTTCAACAACCCCTGTATATGAATCTTTCTTCTGCTTCTTTATTAGAACAACGACAAGTATTACAAAAAGTGATATCAAACAGGTCATACACATACAAAAACCAACCATAGGTAACAATGCTACTATTCCACCTGGATCGTCCATATATTTTGTTTTGAATAAAATAATTGATTGATTTTATCACTTTGATAATTTGAGTGATAGTAATATTTGTCTACACAAAAATAGTTGATTGATATATCATAGGTCAGTTTTTTATACAAAAATACAAAATGTATAATAAGCATAAAATTTACAGTTCTCCCTTCTTTGCAATATTTGCGCCGTTTTTTGCGGTGTCTATCTATATAAAATTAATATAATTCATATGATCAGCAGAGTAAGTACATTTCCAGATATCCCTTGTGGAAAGCTGGGGATAATTGCCTTGGATTCGATCAAGGAACAAGCGAAAGATATAGATAAATGGATTGTAAAAAAACGAAATCTTCAATTAGCAAGATTCAAAAAGAAAGGATTAATGACAGATGATATTAAAAAGACTTACCTTATTGACTCCGAAATTGTTCGTTTTTCTGATGGCGAAGCAAAATGCAGAATAAATGAGAGTATCAGAGGTAAAGATATTTATATTATGGTGGATATTGGCAACTACGATTGTACCTACAATATGTACGATAAAAAAGTTTATATGAGTCCAGATGAGCATCTTCAAGATGTAAAAAGGGTGGTTTCAGCGATTGGTGGTAAAGCCAGAAGAATTACTGTGATCATGCCAAGACTTTATGCAAGTAGGCAGGATAAGAGAGTTTCTAGAGAATCTTTGGATTGTGCTATGGCATTACAAGAATTAGAAAGATTAGGTGTAAAAAACATTCTAACTTTCGATGCCCACAGTTCTAAAGTACAAAATGCGATACCTAACTGTGGGTTTGAAAATCTCTTTTCATCTTTCAATTTCATAGAGAAACTGACCGAGATCCAGCCAGACCTAATCAATAATAAAGAAGAATTAATTATGATAAGTCCTGATTCCGGTGGAATGGATAGGGCGATCTTTTATGCGAACATATTAGGAGTTGATGTTGGTATGTTCTATAAAAGGCGAAATTATAAGAAAGTTTTGAATGGTAGTAATCCTATCGAGAAACATGAATATATGGGTTCACCCGTAAAAGGTAAAAATATATTGATCGTTGATGATATTATCGCATCGGGGAGCACAATGTTCGATCTAATGGATGAACTAAAAAAAGATGGTGCCAAAGACATTTTCATATGTACAACTTTTGCACTTTTTACAAACGGGATAAAAGAGTTTGATAAGTACTATAAGAAAGGATCTTTTAAAAAACTTTTAGCAACAAATATCTCTTATGTTCCAAAAGCAACAAGGGAGAAAGAGTGGTTTGTATCTGTAGACATGTCCAGCTTTATTGGTGAATTGATCAATGAGCTTAACTACGATCATTCAATATCACCTTTCTTTGATGATATCTCAAAGATCCATAAACTTTTAAATATGCGATAATTCAGTATATGCGTTCTACTTTTAAAAAGAGGAGTTATTCAAAAAATATAAGTAAATTTACATTTATTATATTTCTTGCTCTTTTCGCATACACATATTTGTTTATAATATTTTCAATTCTCAAAAAACAGCCAACACCAGAAAGCTACCGAAATATTTTAGGAGTTAGTAGCTATACAGAAACCTATGAGGAATCTGAAGAAATACAAAATGACCCAATAGATGAATACATTAGAACCATGTCATTAGAAGAGAAAGTTGGACAGATGATACTCGGTGGTGTCTATTCTAATAATTTCTTAGATCAGCAATTAAATTTCATTCAAGCTCATCAATTAGGAGGAATTATTTTGATGGGACCTTCAGTTATCGATCCGAAAACAACACTAAACACTTTTTTAAAAATTAGAAGTCTAGAAAAAGATCTCAAGCTCCCATTATTTATAGCTATAGACGAAGAAGGCGGTATTGTAACTAGGCTTAAAGATCAGCTCTCAATTCAAACTCCACAATACGGTATTAAAAATACTATTGACGCTTATAATAATGGTTTTAATAAAGGACTCGAATTAAAAGCTTTAGGTATAAATACAAACTTTACCCCAGTTTTAGATTATGCAAAAAATCCGAACTCATTTTTATATGATAGATGTTTCCATAGTCCTAAACAGCAGATAGCTGAATTAGGTTCAATGATGATAAAAGGTTACAAAGATGCTGGAATTCTAGCCACTCCTAAACATTATCCTGGACATCCAGATAATATTACAGATTCCCATTTTGATATCCCAATAAGTGATGTTAGTGAAGATGAATTTGATCAATATGCTCAACAGTTTAGGCTTATTTCAATAAACAATACTGCGGATCTAATGATGAGTGGACATATTCTATTTCCGAATATTGATCCAGAAATAGCATCATTATCACATAAGTTTTTAACAGAAATATTGCGGGAAGAATATAAATATGAAGGTACAATAATTACTGATGATATGAACATGGGTGCAATTACAAAGAGGTACACAACAGAGGAAGCTGCAGTTAAGGCAATTAATGCTGGTAACGATATTCTACTTTATGTAACAGGACCATCTATTCAAAAAATTGCCTATAATGCGGTTATCGCTGCCGTGAAAAACAATGAGATTCCAGAAGAAAAGATCAATGAGAGTGTTTATAGGATCCTTAAATTAAAACTGGAGTATTTAGGTTGGGAGCAGTAAATTTAAAGTCAGTTTGTCGTTAATTAAACAAATTATTTTGCAAACTTCTCGGCATATTTCAAAATTTGTTCATATTTGTCGCATGATTCGAAAGAATTACGAACTTTCTCAACATTAGCATTAAATTTTTCATGTTTCTCTTCCATCTCACTTATAGCTAAACATATGTCTGATATCTTTGGAGTTTTAGATAAAATAATACCCATACCAAGCTCTTTCACACGCAATGCATTTATTTCTTGTTCGATCATTTGTGGTACACAGATCATTGGGGTTCCTGCAAAGGTACTCTCCATTGTGCTGTTAAATCCAGCATGAGTTATGAAATATTTAACTTTTCGTAATACTGCTTTCTGGTTAATATATGTTTTCCCCCGCTCATGACTTCCAGAGATCACATTTGGGTACTGCTTGACATTAAGCTTCACTGCTAGATCATCGGGTATTGAGAGAATAACTTGCGTTCTTCTAGATCTATAGAAATTTAGAATGTTTTTATAAAACTGGATATTATCTGTAAAGGATGAACCTAAAGATATGAAAACGGAGTTTTTGTCGATATTAAAGCCAAGCTTAACATTGAAATCGTTAGCGTCAACTGCAGGACCAATAAAATAGAAACCTTTTTTGAACCTTTCTTGTAGAGGTTGGAACTCCCTAGATGTGTGAACAATATTTATTTTTGAATAATTGTTAAATAGCATTCTAACAATGTCAAAGTAAGATGTTTTTTTCGTTACTTTTTTCAATTCGGAGGAGTACTTTAATATTTTTGCGATCCCATAAAGATCTCTCACATCACCCAAACCTAAAACATCTGTTAACCGATCATATTTTTCAAAAACTTTTGCATCAAAAGCAAGTACAGAAGAATAAGAAATTACTGGAATGCCAGTTTCTCTCGATAAGATCTTACCCCAAAAAGCTACTGTATCAGTTAAGATCAGTGATGGTTCATGTTGCTCAACAATTCCTTTTAAAACTGGGAGTATATTTTTTGTTAATCTAATTACCTCGGAAGCACCACCTACAAGAGTGAAATTTTTAGGTCTTACATAATCGAAGCCTTGCTCCAATTTCAATTCGACGAATTTACACCCATTTTCTCTGATTAGATCACGAAATTTTTCAGAAGAAGGAAATATAACTTCCCATCCGGCTTCTATAAACTTTTTTGCATGAAAAAGAGCTGGATTGACATGCCCTACTCGATCAGTTGTTAAAAGTAATAAGCTTTTCATTACTTAATTAATTAAAAGTAAAAAATCTGAACAACTGAATGAATTAATATTCCTTTTACTTACTTTAAAAGATAATACAACTTTCATTTTTATAATTGCCAATTATGAATCTAGTAATTATCTTACTATACTTTTTGATCTTATACTCTTTGATAAAAATTGTCTTAACAATTATTAATAGAAGAATCACTTTACATATTGAAATAAAAGAGAGGAGATCTCTCTCCCCTCTTTCGGGTAAAACTAACTTCGATTTTTATTCAGCACTATCTTCTAAGCATGAGCCTCTCATTTCACCACCCATACCCTTACCCATACCTCTACCTTGACCCATCATACCTAATCCTAATTCCTGCATAACGCTTCTTAACTCATCTAGATCCTCATCGGTTACTGTATAACCCATTTCTTCTAGTTTTGAGATAAGTTCGTCACGCATCCTACCTTCTCTCTCCTGTCTTAGCTCATCATGTGCTTCTACTACAGCAGAGTGCAGATCATACTGTTCTTGCGTAAGATCTCCACTTTCTAAAGCTTCTTGCAACTCAGCATCTACCTCAGCTTGATGGGCTTCTCTCTCCTCTTCTGACATGAACATACCTCGAACTCTTTCACCTAAAGTCTCTGAATCATCAGCACTTACTGATGTAGTAAGAAGAAAACCACCTGCTACTAAAGTCACAATACTTAGTGCAGTGTAAGTTAATATTTTTGAACTTTTCATAAAACAAAATTATAAATTTAATTGATCTCAAGTTATATCCGCGCCATATAATCTTGAACTGAGTATATAATAACTGAAAGGATGTGTACTAGCCGTGAAGTGAGAAAAATGTCTATATACTAATACAGAATATAATGATAATTGTGTATTGACACATATTTATCATGGGTATATATTCAGGTTGGGGATCATCTAGAGTGCGGTGAGGGATCCAGCCCTTCGACCCGCCAGCAACCTGAGGCTCGCCTCGTGGTGCTTCTTCTGGCCCTTCGGGGAAAGATGCCCCCATTTTTTATTCTCCAAATTCTACGAAAAATGATCTCTCTAAAAACATAAGAAAGTATACTCTATCTAGGCAACTGTAACCTAATCGTAGTTCCAGCGTTCATGTGGCTCTTCAAAGATACCTTTCCTTTGTGATCTTCAACGATCTTTTTAACAATAGCTAAACCTAAACCGGAACCATCAACAGAAGCTGAAGGATCTCCTCTATAAAAACGATCAAAAACCCTTTTTTGATCTTTTGCTGGAATACCAACACCATTATCTTTAACAATCATATAGATATATTCACGATCAGAATACACATGTATTTTGATCTTAGGATTATTTTGCGAATATTTTATTGAATTTCCGAGAATATTCTCGAATACTCTGGACATAGCACTAACATCAACTTTAGCCTCTCCTAAAAACTCATACTTTCTAATTATTTTGATATTTTTTTCTTTTATTTGTGGATTAAGCAGTTCCAGTACATCATCAAGTAATTCAGTGATTTTTACATTCTTTGGTTTGACTCTATTTCTTCTATCAAGAAAAAGCAGATCTTCGCTCAAACTTATTAACTTGTGATTCATTTCTGTTAAAGTATGAGTTGCATTAATAAGATCTTTCTTGCTCTTATAGTCTGAATTCTTTATTAATTCCAAATGAGCTTTAATTGAAGCGAGTGGAGTCCTTAGTTCATGAGCTGCATCCTGGATAAACTCCTCTTGAGCAACAAAAGCCGATTCAACTTCATCAAGCAAATCGTTGAAACTCTCTCTTAGATACTCGATCTCAGAAGATGCATTCCTTTCAGGAAGTCTTCTCTTAATATCTTTGCTATTCAATTTCTCAACATCTTTTCGAAGTTTCTCTATAGGTTCGACAAGATAGCTTGCAATAAAATATGCAAGTGCGCCACTTACTAAAAGGGTTGGCACAAGTAGTATCAATATCAATTTGTTATAATTCGCCCTTTGTTCTGCCTCTAATAATTCACCTATTTGTACAAGTAATTCGTTGCGGTCATTATCATTATAGTATCCTCTCATTTGCAATTGTGGATTCTCTTCAATTATCAAATACATCCTTTCTTTTATCATGCCAGGACGATGTTGATTTACTACTCCGTAAAGGGCAGATGAGAACATAATTAGAATCAAAGATAATGTTGCAGTGAAAACAATAGTGAATTTTGCTTTTAGTGATCGTGACATTCTACACTCTCCTCAATTTTATATCCCACACCTGGAATGGTAATAATTAATGAAAAATCTTCATCTCCGATTTTCCTTCTTAAATTTTTAATGTGTGAACGAATAGGTGGGGTTAACAGATCTCCATCATCTCCCCATAAAGTATCAATGATGTGTGTAGTCTCAACAACAGAGGGTGAATTCTGAAGCAAGATACAAAAAAGATCAAATTCTAATTTAGTTAACTGAACCTCTTTACTATCTTTTAATACTTTTCTCGAATTCACATCAATTCTCAGATCTCTGACATGAAAGCAAGTGTCTGCAATGTTATTTGTGCTACTTTGTCTATTAACAGCCTTAACTCTAGCTACAAGCTCTCTCATGTCAAAAGGTTTAACCATATAATCATCAAATCCAAGATCAAAACCTTTCAACTTATCCTCAATACCATCTCTTGCAGTTAATGCGATTATTTTGCACCTATAACCCAATTCTTTTATCGCTTCTGCCACCTCGAAACCGTTTAATTTTGGTATATTAATATCCAATAAAACAACTGAAAACTCACCTTTTGATAAAACATTTAGCGCTTCCGACCCGTCATAAGCTATCACAACATCATAACCTTCATTTTTGAGTTTTAACGAAACCGCATCAGCAAGAAATCTAGCATCTTCGATTATTAAAATTT
>CAZINM010000003.1:12755-25398 GCA_964540605.1 uncultured Candidatus Saccharibacteria bacterium | reverse complement strand
AAAAAGTAGATCCAGATGTTGCTCAATTTATTTCCAAAGAAGAGGATAGAGTAAAAAGACAGTTACAAATGATCCCCTCTGAGAATTATGTAAGTGATGCAGTTTTAGAAGCTGTCGGATCGGTTGTAATTAATAAATATTCTGAAGGAGCAGTTGGTAAAAGATATTATCAAGGAAATGCAAATATTGATGGAATAGAAGGTCTGGCAAAAAAGAGAGCATTGAAAGCTTTCGGATTAGATAGAAAGAAGTGGGGAGTTGAAGTCCAAGCAGTAACAGGAGCCATTGCAAATACTGCAGTTTACGCTGGACTGCTAGAGCCAGGTGACAAGATGCTTGGAATGTATTTATATGATGGTGGTCATCTTTCTCACGGTTGGAAGATGTCAGATAGTAACAAAACGACATTTAATTCAAGAATATATGAGTCAGCTTTTTATCATGTAGATCCAAAAACAGAAGTTTTTGATTATGATGAGATCGAAAAGATTGCTAAAGATTTCAAACCAAAGATATTGATATCAGGAGGAACAGCTTATCCAAGAGAGATCAATTATCAAAGGTTGGGTGAAATTGCACATTCTGTAGGTGCTTACTATCTTGCAGATGTATCTCATGAGGCTGGTTTGATCCTTGCAGGAGTGAATGCTTCACCATTTGAATATGCTGATGTTGTAATGATGACAACTCGAAAAACTTTAAGAGGTCCAAATGGAGCTTTAATATTCTCTCGCAGAAAATATACAAAAAAGATCAGAAAAGCAGTATTCCCAGGTATGCAGGGTGGTCCTTTGAACGATCATATCGCAGGGATAGCTGTTGCATTAAAAGAGGCAATGGAACCATCATTCAAAGAGTATGCAAAACAGATCGTTAAAAATGCTCAAGTACTGGCAGATGAACTATCTAAAAAAGGTTATAGATTGATCTCTGGTGGAACAGATAAACATCTTGTACTGATCGATGCTGGCTCTGTTGGTCTATCTGGCAAAGAGGGTGCTGTGGCTCTTGAGAAAGCAAATATCATTGTTAATATGAATACGATACCTAATGATCCCTCAAAACCAACAGATCCATCGGGAATTAGGATGGGTACACCATCATTAACAAGTAGAGGAATGAAAGAAGATGATATGAGAAAAATTGCTGGTTGGATAGATCAGGTTTTGAAAGATCCAAACAATGAAGAATTACTAGAAAAAGTAGGTAAAGAGGTTGAGAAATTTGCTTTAGGTTTTCCGATCAGGGCTGATCAAGTTTAGAGTTATTGTTCTTTTTTAGATGTTTTAATGTATTTGATCAAGATCTAAATTTTTATGTAGTCGACTTTCATGAGTAGGGAGTATAGATATGAGAAGAATTTGCATATAGCATCAATTCTTAGTAAGACAGATTGGTCAGAAGTTAACATTCACACACTTTTACAAAATCCGGGTAGTAAACAACCGTCTATAAATGCCTACCTTGGCGCTAGATATAGTAGATCGGCAGATTCAGTTTGGGATATCGCATCAGAAGTCATGAAGAAGGGTTTGGATCCAGCTGAGAGGCTAGAAGCGATATTTCATGGTTATGGGCACAAATCTGTCGGTGATATGGCAGACCTATTCCTTTGTATAGAAAATGTCCCAATGATCGCAGCAATGAGGATCTTCAATTTAAATCCGGTAATTGCTGGTCAGGAGAGATCAACTAGATTCCAAAATTTCAAAGACCCAAAATATGTCAGAATACCTAAAAAACTTAAGGTATCGAAAAAATTAAGAGATGATTATGACAAAATAATTTTCAAACATCTTAATGATTATGGCGAGCTACTTGAGCCAACTAAAGATGCTTTAGGTAAATTTTTTAAAATTGATAGAAAAGATGCCACACAAGCAAAAGTGCTGGAAGCTAGATCTTTTGATGTCGTAAGA
Source organism: uncultured Candidatus Saccharibacteria bacterium (assembly GCA_964540605.1). GTDB lineage: Bacteria > Patescibacteriota > Dojkabacteria > SC72 > JAHDCA01 > CAZINM01. The sequence continues at coordinate 23,479 of CAZINM010000003.1, read as the reverse complement.
TATTTCTTACCCCTTGGATTGCAAACAAGTTTAGGTGTTGTGATGTCAGCTAGAAGTTGGGCTGATCTAATAGGATCTTATCGTGGTAGCAACCAGTTGGTAGATCAACAACTCGGCGAGTTGATCTACGATATTTTAGTTGGGACAAAAGAACTAAATGAACTTGGATATGTCGCTGAAGCTGATGGTTTGATCAGGCATACAGAATCGAATACTACTCGCTATGATTCGGCTTGTGAGGCGATCGGAAATCTTAAAAAAATTAGTAAAAGATTGAAAATGCCAAAACGACCTGCAGATCATCTTGAACTTAGTTATAACAGTGACGCAGTTGCAACTTTGATCAGCAATATAATGCTTCTAGATGATCCACTTGCCGATGTGAATGTAAAATATGGTTCAACGATCCGCAAGAAAGTAGGGGAGATAATTAACAAATATCATCATCATTACAGGCAGATAGGTTGTGTTGGGCAATCTGGTGCGATTCAGATCGATTCTTTTGCTGATCAAGGAATATTAAAGGATCTTAATAGGCATAGAAGTATGGAGAGATTCATACCTTTCTGGAACGATAGAGTAGATCTCGAAAACGAGCTGGATAGAGATCCATCACAGATGTTCTTCTTGTGTGATTACCTTTACAACAAAGGGTTGGCAAAATTAAGAAAAGACTTTAGTGATCGTTTAACAGAAACATATACAAGTATTCTCGATTGGTATAAAAATGCTAAGAATGAAATGTCAGAAGATAATGTTAGGGAATTCACTCGATATCTACTGCCACATGCTCATGCAACTAGATATCGATTCTACGGCTCTATAGATGATCTGCAATACACGATCAATCTAAGAACTAGAAATGGTGGTCATATCGCTTACAGAAACCTAACATACCAATGGTTGAGAGAGTTGGGTAAAATGGATCCTTACTGGAAACCATTATTGAATAAGATCCCCGAGGTTAGAGCTGATTCAAGAGAACAGTTACTGGATAGATCATAAAGATAATAAAGACTTAATGATATTAAAATTAGCCTTGTAGATCGCATAAAGATCCATGAGGCTGATTATTTATTTTTAATGTATAATAAAGCCATTATGGACGAGATCAGGAATCAGTTCCCGATATTTCAAACAAATGATAAAGATAAGGCTCTTGTATACCTTGATTCTGCTGCGACATCACAAAAACCACAGGCAGTTATAAATGCGATAACTGATTTTTATACCCGTGGTAATTCCAATGTTCACAGAGGTTTATATCCACTTGCAATAAATGCTACTGAAAAATACATCCAAGCACACAAAAAGATAGCTACCATGATAAATGCAAGTTCCGATGAAGAGGTGATCTTCGTTCGAAATTGTACAGAAGGGTTAAATCTCCTAAGTAATGTATTGGCAGATAATATACTTCAAGAGGGTGATGTTGTTGTTATAACGGAAATGGAGCATCACTCGAATATTATTCCTTGGCAACTTTTATCAAGAAAATTGAAGATCAAGATCGAATGGATCCCGGTCAAACATGATACTTTTACACTTGATCTGGATTATCTGGATTTTTTAGTTAGAAAATATCGTGAGAAAGTAAAGATCGTTTCCTTTGTTCATATGTATAATGTATTAGGGGTGATGAATGATGTACCAGCTATTGTAGAATTAGCTAGTTCTGTAGGTGCAAAGACCATTTTAGATACAGCACAAAGCATTGTTCACACAAATATTGATGTCCAGAAATTAGGTGTAGATTTCATTACATTTTCTGGCCATAAAATGTACGGTCCTACAGGGATTGGTGTGGTATGGGGTAAAAAGGAGTTTTGGGAAAAATGTGAGCCTTGGATGGGTGGTGGCGAAATGGTTAACAAAGTTTGGAAAACAGGTGCTGAATGGACTGAACTACCATATAAATTCGAAGCTGGAACCCCAAATATTTCTGGAGGTATTGCGTTAGGTGTTGCTGCTGACTGGATAAGATCAAATATCGATCCAATTGAAGTAAAATCGTATGAAAGAGGTTTGGTTAATAGTTTATTATCTGGCTTGGCAAGTATTCAGGGGATAAAGATATTTGGACCTGCAGAGAGAGATTCTCGAGAATCAATAGTATCATTCACAAGTTCAAATGTTCATCCTCATGATATTGCCACTTTACTAGGGGAGAAGAATATAGCTGTAAGGGCGGGATATCATTGTGCAGAGCCTTTACACAAAAATCTTGAATTTGGGCCAACACTTCGAGTTAGTTTAGCACCATATAATAACCAAGGTGAAATTGATTATTTCTTAAAGTCCCTTAAAGAAATAATTCAGGGATTTTAGCTACCATTTAATAATGTAATTATGTCGAATACTCTTTATAAAAGTATAATAATGGACCATGTGAAAAACCCTAGGAATACTGGTGTATTGCCTGATTTTACGCATGAATCTAATTCAAGTAATGCCTCTTGTGGAGATGAGATCTACCTGACATTAAAAGTTAACGAACAAAATATTATTGATGAGGTCGGATATGATGTTCATGGATGTGCTGTATCATTGGCTTCTATGTCGATGCTATCTGAGAAGCTAAAAGGCTTAAGTGTCGAAAATGCCTTGAAAATTAGTGATAACGATATGTTCGAAATGATGGGTATAGATCGCTTTACGGGTAGGGATAAGTGTGTTTTATTATCTCGCGATGCACTCCGATCTGCCCTTGATGTATAATCTCTCAGTTTAGATATCGGAGATCTTTAGCTTAAAATGAGCTTCTGATAAATTTTTATGATCTACTAAAAATAAAAATATGCTTTTTTTAGATATAGAAACACAAAACAATTGGAAAAATGGTGAATCTTTCAAAGTAGAGGATCTTAGGATCTCTTATGCTGGTGTGATCAATGGTGAAACAGGGGAGGAATTAGATTTCTGGGAAGAAGATATTGATAAACTTAAAACATTGTTACTAAGTGGGGAAACAGTTGTTCATTACAACGGATTTTCATTCGATATGCCTGTGATAGCTAATTACACAGGTCCAGAAATTCTTGATGTTCCTCAAATTGATCTAATGGTAGCTTTTTATAAACGAATCGGATTTCGTCCTAAGTTGGATGATGTAGCAACAGCTACATTAGGTTATGGAAAGATCGGTAAAGGCTCTGATGCAGTTATGTACTGGGAATCAGGACAATTAGATAAGTTGAAAAAATATTGTATTCAGGATGTTCATGTGACAATGGATGTTTATAACTATGGAAAAGAGCATGGAAAGGTTAAGTATTTTGATAGAAATGGATTTAAGCGAGAGGTTAGTATCGATTGGTCGCTGGGTGAGAAAGAGGGGGAACCAGCTAGTCCAGACGAGTTGAGCCTATTTTAAACCGCTATCAAAGGTAAAGGGTAAATTTGAAAATCTAAAGTTCAATAACAGTTGCCTCATCTATTATCTCTTTTGGAATGTCTTCGAGTCTTATTGTTGTGACTATTATCTGTTGTTCATCTTTTAAAGCATTCTCAAGTATAGAAACCGTATTGCTATCATCCAATTCTGAGCTGATATCATCTAATAAAAGGATAGGGTAGTAATTATGAGTATCACGATATAGATCTTGGATCTTGAATATCATTTTGCCAATTGCCATTCGTTTCTCACCTCTAGACCCATGAGTTCTAACATCTTTACCGAGATTTATTGACCAATCATCTCTATGAGCCCCAACATTTGTGTATCCCAAAGCTATATCTTTCTTTTGTGATGAATCCAAGCTCAAACTATTAAGCTTTTTGATCTCATCGTGGTCTACCATATCAATAAAATCCCCAGCATCAATAGATGGCTCGTATACAAGGGTAAAATCATCACCTGAAATATCTTTTATATTTTTAATTCTTTTCTCCATTACTTGAGCTGAATATTCAGCAAAAAGATTCGTCCAGTAGGTTAATAACTTGTCTTTATCTGGAAGTTTTCGTGTTTTATAAAATGTGTCAGCTAATTTCTTTAAGTATGAATTTCGCTGTTTTAATACTTTTTTCATGTTTGAGAGCATGAGAGAATAGTCTCTATCAAGACTACAAATAACGGAATCAAGATAATCTCGTCTTTGCTGTGGAGAAACCATCAAAAGATCGATATATTCAGGGCTAAAGATAGTTGAAAAGATCGACTCTGAAAACTTCTTCCTACTAGTTCGCTTTTTATCGACAATTAATTCTTTTTTATCACCCTGTTGAAAAAGAACATACTCTTTCTTATCACCATTCTCGATATCTGCTTCTATCCTAAAATATTCATCTCTATCGGTATTTTGCATATTCGATATATCACTTGTAAAAGGTGATGACTGCGTTGTAATTAAACTGATTGCTTCTAATATTGAGCTTTTACCTTTAGCGTTATCGGCTTGTATGACCGTAATCGGTTTAACAAATTTGAGCTGAAGATCTTCGAACTTTCTAAAATTTTTAAGTTTTATTCGATGGATGAACAATTTGTTAGATACTCAGCTATTTTATGTTTTCAAAATGGCAAGGAATGCCTCTTGAGGAATATTAACACGACCTATCTGTTTTAATCTCTTTTTACCTTTCTTCTGTTTTTCAAGAAGTTTCTTCTTTCGAGAGTAATCTCCACCATAAAGTTTTGCAGTAACATCTTTTCTAAAAGCTTTTACATCCTCTCTAGCAATGATCTTACCACCAATTGCGGCTTGTAAGGGAACGCTGAATTGTTGTCTTGGGATAACATCTTTCATAACTTCTAACAATTTGGCGGATCTACCTCTAGCAAGCTCTCGTGTTTCTAAAAAGCTTAGAGCAGGGATCTCCTCATGATTTACCAGCACAGATACCTTTACCAGATCTACAGGGAAGAAATCAATTAATTCATACTCCATTGAGGCGTATCCACTTGAAAGATTCTTCATCTGATCGAAAAAGTTAGAGATCAGAGAGGCTAGGGGAATATCAAATTCAATTTGAATGAACAGCATCTGCATTTCAGCCGTACTTCCTTCTGATATGTTTTTAGTTGTAACAAAAACTCCACGATGACTTTGGCAAAGTTCTATCATGACACCCAAATATTTTTGTGGGCATAAAACTCTTACTCTAGCCCAAGGTTCAGCGATTTCAGATATCTCACTTGGATCAGGTAGCTCCTGTGGAGTTTGAATTACAATATCCTCACCACTATGTTTTTTAATATGATATTCAACTGTAGGTGCTGTGATGATCAAAGATAGGTCGTATTCTCTCTCAAGCCTTTCTTGTACTATCTCCATGTGTAGAAGTCCTAAGAAACCACATCTAAATCCTGAACCAAGTAGGTTAGATCTTTGATCGGAGAATGTTAAAGCCGCATCATTAAGAGATAATTTATTTAATCCAATTTTAAGTTCTTCGTAATCTTCTGAATCGATAGGGAAGAATGTAGCATAAACATTCGGTTTCGGTGGTGAATAACCAGCAAGCGGCTCAGTATCAGCACTATCTGAAATTGTATCACCAACTGTGAAGTAACTGATATCTTTTAAACCAGTAGCAATATATCCAACTTCTCCAGCTTTTAAAGATTGAACTTCAATAAGATCGGGCTGGAAATAACCAATTTCTGTTGGCTTGAAAATGCTGCCTTTTCTTAATATGTGAAGTTCTGGCAAAGCGTTCAAATTGCCATATGCTTGACCATCATTTCCAATTTTGCCATCAATTAGTCTTACAGCAACAACAACGCCTTTATGCTCATCATAAAATGAATCAAAAATTAGTGCTGATAGATTGTTATTGATATCACCAGATGGGGCAGGGCATTGAGCAACAATATGATCTAAAAGTTCATGAACACCTTCACCAGTTTTCCCTGAGACTTTTAATACAGAATCCTTGCCAAAACCTAAAATTGTTTCTAGCTCTTTATATCGTGTTTCTACATCTGCATTTGGCATATCGATCTTATTTATCACAGGTATTATCTTTAAGCCGAGATCCATAGCTTTTCTTGTGTTAGAGATTGTTTGTGCCTGAATTCCCTGCACAGCATCAACTAGTAAAATAGCTGATTCACACGCTGCTAGCGACCTCGATACCTCATATGAAAAATCCACATGACCTGGTGTATCGATCAAATTAAGTTCATAACCTTTCCAGATCATCCTGGCGGCCTGAAGTTTTATCGTAATGCCTTTCTCTTGCTCAAGTTCAAGTGTATCCATAACTCGCTCTATTCCCTTTGAGCGGATCTGCATGGACACTGTTTCTTCAAGAAGCCTATCAGATAGGGTAGATTTCCCGTGATCTATATGGGCGATGATCGAAAAGTTCCTAATTTTTGATAAATGCTCGTTATTCATCGGAGGATATTTTACCTGTAAATAGCAAAATGTACCAGAAGGGCTTATTTTTTAGATAAGATCATTGATCTAGGTCCAATAAAGGGAATTTATTAAGCAACTAATAAGTTTTGAAGTTTACACGGATGTCTATAACTTCAGGGAAGTTGATCTTGTTGTTATTTCTAATATCCAGATTAAGCTTATAACTCCCAGATTGGTCAAATTTGAGGGATCTAATGAATTGCTCCCCATCACTTGCTCTTAAAATGTAATTAACTTTATCATATGAAATACCTATCTGTGTTGTGGTATTTTCTACACTAGCAATTGAGAATGTGATTTCTACAGTTTCACCCTCTGGTACATCTAATTGTAGGATCGGTTTACCATAAATTCCTGCATCTCTTGCTACTAATCTGGTGGAATATAAGAAAGAGGTATCATTATTTCTATATAATTCCTCATTTTGAATGTAATTATGTTCACCGCTGATCTGTTTGAGTTGTATCTCATCCCCAGTGTATGTTTCAACACCAAGGACATTATCATTTTTATTTGTATTTGATGAAATGGCCGTTGATCTCTTTGGTGAAAGGTTTATTACAGTCAAAACAGGTATAACGATCAATGAAACAAACACAAAAGCCAGGAAAATATCCAAAAATTTCCCATAGCGCTCTAATTGCCTTTTGATTTCTCTTTTTAACATATCTTAGAAATAATTCTTATTACTTTTAGGATACACTCTATCAGCTTCTGCTTCAAATGATTTTATCAGTCCCCATATCGAAAGTATTCCAATTATGAATGCTGAGATCCCGATCCAAGAATATGTTGATGCTTTAAGTGCACTTGTTACGACAATTGAGGCTGAGGATATAAGAAAAATACCCCAGACGAATATTTTTGTAAAAACTACACTTTTACTTGTTATCCAACTTAAGAGATTGAATTTAGTGATTTTTGCTATTGTACGAGGATTCTCATTAACTTTGTTATAAACATAGTATCGAGAGAATAGATAGAAAAAGGAGATACTCATAACGATCATGAGGATCACATTAGAGATCGAGTTGACATAAAGGGCATGATCATAAGTCAAAGTTACTATTTGGATATCGAACTCTTGACCAACATCATCAGAGATCCAGAGAGGAATTTGAGCAATATTTGCAGCAAGAAGTATGCCAAAAAGCTTGGCTACGATCATCATCGCAGCAGGCAAAAGTGAATATTTAATTAGATTTCTTAGAAGTCTCGACATTTGGGGCAGACAAAGTGTTAAGTTTTTTATTAAGTCGGGATTTCCTTCTTGAGGCTGTTCCCTTTTTAATAATACCACGCTTAGCTGCTTTGTCTAGCATTTTTTGCACTACTGGCAATGATCTTTCAGCAGTTTTTACATCTTTATTTGCAACTGCTGTGCTATATGTTTTGACCGCGACTTTTAATCTTCTCCTTGTTCGATTGTTATTAAAAGTCTTTCTTTTTGACTGTCTTAAATCTTTTATTGAAGTTCTGAGATTTGGCATTTTTTTAATTTCAACATCTAAAATCTGAAAGATTATATAGGGATTATTGCTGTTTGTAAACTAAAGACTTAATTAACAAAGGTTACATTAATTGCAGCTTGTCGTTGTCGACACCGACTGTTACTATATAAATATATGCAGAAAAGAAATAAATGGCTTTACATATTTATAATAGTTTTTATAGCAGTATCGGTTTCTGCAATAACACCAGCAGTTATTAGAAATAACCTTTCTTTTGATTCTCGAACAGATGCAGCAGATGGATCTTTAGATAACGGTAGTAATGATGATACTGTTTTTGGTACTCCTCGAGTTGTTTCTGTCGATCCAACAGTTGTATATGTTGGAGAACTTTTTAACTACTACCTAAAAATAGTTGATTCCGACACTGATATCTCAGAAATCAGTATAATACTTTTGACAGCACCGGATTGGATCCTGTTTGATGATAATGAGATGAAAATTTACGGAATTCCAGAAATAGATACCAGCGATACTGTCAAAATTGAGCTACTTATTGATGATGGTAAAAATGCGATCGTCCACGAATTCTATCTTTTGATCATGGAGAGAGATGAGTAAAAAAGTTAAGTTGTTGTTACTTATTTTGATTCTTATTCTGGCTCCATTTATTTATTTCTGGATCCGAGATGTGGATCAGCTTAATAGAGTAGAGGAGCAAGGAAAATGTACCCCTTTTAATGTTGAACATAGTGCTGAAAGATTCTCAATTTTCCTTAAATGGGAAACAGATGAGGATTGTGTTGGTTATGCCAAATACTCTTTACTTGCTTCAGGGGATAGTTGGATCAATGTATTGAATGGTGAGGAATTTGTTCTATCAAAAGAGCATTCAGTTGAGATTAATGACTTGAAACCTGGTACAGATTATTACATCAGCATAATATCTAATGGTGAAATGTACGGTGAGAATGATTCACCACTGATGATAAGAACAAAAGATTGAATCTTTTGATATTTACCAAATAGCTACTAGATATCAAAAGCTAGAATATAAATCACTAATCTCTATCTTCTATCATCTTTCTTCGATATCTTATTCTCTAGATGTTTTCTAGGATCAGTAGCTTTCGTATATATTCCTGAAACACCATCTATAAGATCCTCTCCGAGTCTTAGTGCTTTAGATCTTTCAATATTTGCTGCGAGTTGAGATCCTCTCGATGAAGTATATAAGTAGAATGAGAATAATATTACTATGAATCCTAATGCTATCTTTATCCAAGAATTACCAATAATTGAAGTATCTGGAGTTTCACAAGTTTGTGCCACTGTCATAACAAATTCTGTTCGAAGCTTGGTCGAATCGTTAGGTGTGTTAAGCGGTGTTACAACAACCTCATTTTGAACTTCACCAGTAATAGCGTTATCTCCTGCGATTGCTCTGAACTCTATTGTAAATGTATCATTGCTATTCACTGACCAACCATCTTCCACACTCCAGATCAATTCTTGTGTATTGCCGGTTGAATTTACTCTAACGAAGGAATCGTTCTGGTCAGCTAAAGTATTTATGATGCTACTATTTTCGACATACTCAAAGCCAAGTGGAAGTTTATCTTTTACTTGTAAGATCTCTTCATAAGAATCATCATTGTTCTTAACACTTATTGTAAATGTAACTTCATTATTTGGAGCTATCCTCTCTACACAAGAAGGACCTTCAAGTGACACTTCAAAATTAGAGGTTTCTGTAGGCTCATCAGGTTCTGGTTCATCTGGCTCAGGTTCGTCTGGCTCAGGTTCATCTGGTTCAGGCTCATCAGGCTCAGGTTCATCTGGCTCTGGCTCGTCAGGTTCCTCTTGAGGTTCACCTGTTGTACAATCATCAGGATTGTTACAGATGTTTTCACCATTAGCTGTATCACATACTCCATCCCCAATACCACTTAAACAAATGTAACATCCTGGAGAATCATAATTACATTCACCATCACTATCTGGCTCTGAACAATTATCGATTCTTTCTAAACCACTACAGCAAGGGGTAGGGGTGCAATCTTCATCTTCACCCTCAGGTAAATTCGCACATGGGTCGATTGCAAATTCGCCTTCTTCTATACACTCGTAATTAATATTAGGATCAGCTTCAGTATCAAGATTGTAAATAACATCTAAACATACTTGAACACCATTGGTAGGTTCTAACTCATCTTCGAAATTTACTGACAGGGGAGTAATGTTGAAAGATATCGTGTCGATATTAGTATCTGCGAGGTCATTAAGCCCAGAATACACCAATTTTGCTATATATGTGACAAATGCCTGCTCAGAATTTGTTGTAATTTCTACAATCCCTTCACTAAGATCTTCACTTTGATCTTCTATCAGAACGATCTTTTTATAAGTTCCAATGGAAAACTCAAAACCATCATAATAATTACCATCTTCAATTTGAGGGCCAATGAATTCACCTTGGACCATTACTTCATCATAGACGCTAATTTGCTCATCAGAAGGGATCTCAACCCATTCATCGATCTCATTCTTTTCAAGAACGATCACCTTTTTACATACTGGATCAACATTATTTGCACCAGTTGGATCAGGTGTCACATCGTCAATGTTAGAGTAGAGAATAGCAATAATTACGGCAGAAATGCCAAGAAAACCAGCCACACCGAGTAAACCCCAGATCAATAATCTACTTTTTTTAGGTTTCATTAATAAAAACTGCAGTAATTTACAGAATCAGTTTATCACTATAATAAAATGAGAGTCAATTTATTATTGTAAATAGCTATATTGTAGGGTAAAATTCTTTTTGAAAATAACATGGGCGTGTAGCTCAGTCGGTTTAGAGCGCGGTTCTTATAAAGCCGATGTCGAGGGTTCGAATCCCTCC
>CAZINM010000003.1:0-12745 GCA_964540605.1 uncultured Candidatus Saccharibacteria bacterium | reverse complement strand
ACCATTTTTATAAAAGTTTGTGATACTAATATTCATTCATTAAAGTATTAGAGATTTTCGAAATCTATCTGAATTGAATATTTGGGTAGCTTTTCTTTATCCTTCTTAAAATTGCTTTGTTCTTTGTCTTTAATCTCTTTGGAGCTATTATCATTTCTACATCATCTAAGGAGACTCCACCTAAAATATCTGCTTCTATATATGTAGTAAGGAATGTTAATGGATTGGATTCAAAATTTGATTCAATAGGTTTTCTTGTTATTTTTTCAAATAAATATTTAGCATCTTCATAAATAACTGGTCTAGTGCGATTTTCCCAGATCGTATCAAATAAAGTAAAAACAGTTCTTTCTTTTATTTTATCTTTAAACACTAAAAGTACTTGACCATATCTTTGATTAGCAAATATTTCGGTTGGAGTAGGGATCTGTTCAAGTAGATCTTTATCATTAAGTATTTTTGAGATATTTTGTAAAGTTCCATAGTACACATGATCTTTCGTAAAATTCGGAGCTCTTTGTAGCATGTATCTCTGAAGTGAATCACGATGTTCTGTTCTGTTAAAGTATGTATTATTAATTAATCCTATTTTTGAAAATAAAGCTCTTTTTGAAAGATTCGAAATATTCCAAAAAGATAGAAGATCCGATCTATTTTTAATGATCTTATTTAATAGATAAAAACTTACGAAATTACTTGTTACTTTATAATCAGTATCTTTTGCAATGTAAGAGAGGTACTCTGAAGGATTTAGAAAAGACTCTAAATTTTCTCGGGATTTAGATTTTACATATTCATAAGAAGCCTTTGTACCACGATATTTTGTTAATATTTTATTAAGATCATGATACATATTAATCACAGATTCATTTTTTACTGCTTTAACGATCTTTTCATCTATCTGATAATGCCATTCATCACGCAAAGACAGTGGGATAAGATAATTTTTAAACACTCCATCAATTAATGCTCTTTTCGAAAGAAACAAGATCAACTCATTTATATGTTCGAAATATTCTTTAAATTGAGATTCGGTAATAAATGGTGTGTATAAGTAAAAAAGATTGATCTTTTGCTCAATTCCACATTTACCCATTCTGCAAATACCCACATTTGTATTGATCTTACTTTGAAGTAGCGAATCTAAACTATGCAGATTTGATCTTATTCCATGCTTGTCTGCTATTCTTAAGATCCTTACATACTGTGAGAAAGCGCTATTAATATATCTTATATCTAATGGAGCATTTGATATTAACTTGTTAAGCTCACCTAATAGATATTCAAAGAGAATTTTTAAATTACCATTTAATGTTGGACTTTGTTGATCAAAAGCATCTATCCATAGCTGAATGAGTCTAAGGTTTGTCCATTTATAAGAATTATCCTGCAGATACAATGATGTTTCTATCGATATTCTGTCAGATAAAGATGATATTTTACTGAAAATATTGATCAGATATTTTTGATATCGTTTTGTAAGGATCATTGCAGTTACATACAGATCTTTAATCATTGATTCTCTTGAATAGTACTCAAGCAAGGCTTTTCTTACATTTGGGAAATGTTGGCGAGCTTGAAGTTGCAAGAACAAATATTGAGTACTTTTATCTTCGATGATCTCTTTATTATCTATTCGTTCACTAACATCCTTGAGAAATACATTTTTTCTTATCTCAACTTCTTTTGAATGTCCTTTACTAAATCTAATTTCAAATAAAGATTCCCAGATATACTCATAAATAAAAGTTCTTGTTGCTGTTGATAATGAATCTTTCTCGTTGATCGTTGATCTTACAGACTTTAAGAAGTCAGAAAGATCATCTAAAGCATTAATGGTTAGTGTAGATTCACGATTCAGTTTGTTCAATTGATAGCATTTATTTTGAGCTATTCGAATAAAATTCTCACATGATTTGATTCTTTTCGAATAAGTTGCTCTATCAGTATAATTTTTAGAGTTTTCTTCATCTCTTACACTTTGAGGTAAATATTTCAGAAATCCAGCTTCCTCAGCACTTTTTATCCATATATATTTAGCAGATTTGTATTTCTTTGAATTTGATCTCCATCTTCTTTCAAAAGCTTTAGTCTTTTCAATAAGCTGAAGTGATTCATCTAATCTTAAAAGCTCCTTATTAATATGACCTCTAGGAAGTCTATGCCTATCTAAAGCATCAGCATCTTTTAAGATCTTCAATTCAAGTGTTGAGATATTTTCATCATTTCTACAATGAAGAACAGAAAGGATTTTTATAAAGTCAATTTGATTTCTCGAAAATTCCGGCGCTATAACTGGTAAAAAATCTTCAATCCAATTGGATGATTTTTCTCCATGATTAGATTCTCTAAAATCTGTCTCTCTACCAACATCATGAAGAAGTGCAGCGGCACTTAAAACATTTATATCAATATTCTCCACTCTTTTTTCAGCTAGGAACATTGCAATAGTCCAAACCCTGAGAATATGAGGAAGACTATGAAAGTGTGTAAGTTTACCCTTGTAAAAAAGTTCCAATAAATCAAAATCAGGAAACCACACTTTATTTATATAGCTATTTTCCATAAAGGATATAATTGCCAAAAAACGAGAACAAGTAAAGTATAAAGGGGTGGGGTAAAAAGTCAATCAGTTATAACTCTTTTAGGCTTTTCTCCTGATCTTCCTTCTCAGATCTAACAATATTGAGATATTTTTCAGTTGTGGAAAGTCTTTTATGACCTACAAGTTTCGACACAGTCACAAGACTTACTCCGTTTGCTAAATGATGTGCAATAAATGTATTTCGTAAATCATTGACCTTTGCATTTTTAACTCCGGCTTTTTCGAATGCTTTATCAATTGCAGTCCTAATATTTCTAACAAGTAATGGTCTACCATTTTTTGTAATGAACAAAGTATCATCTTCTGATTCTGGTCTGATACTAATGTAATCTTGAATTGCTTTGTAAGCAGAATTATTAAGAGGTACTTTTCTTGATGGATGGCTTCCTTGAGCTTCGATAAACACATATTTGATACCACCACTTGACTCTTTTACATCTTCAAGTGATAAATTCGCAAGTTCGCCAATCCTAATGCCTGTTTGGAGGAGTAGCTCGACAATTGAATATAACCTAACATCGACTCTACTGACATCTCTCAGTGCTCTATACTCCATTTCACTAAGAACTCTAGGAGGTTTTACATTGAATTTAGGATGAGCTAATTTCTCAGCAGGATTATCGTTGATCTTATTTGTTTCTAAGAGATGTTTATAAAAAGTTCGTGTACTATTAATCTTCCTTGATATACTTTTTGGTGTGTAATTATTATCCTCCAGGTCTTTTTTAAATCCTTCTAATTCGTCTATAGCAACACTAGAAATTTGCGATACACCCTGTTTAGATAAGTAGTTCAATAGCTGCTCAATATCTTTTGCATAAGCAATGACAGTCGCCTCCGACCTTCCTTTTTTCCTTAGTTCGTCAATAAAAGTACTAAGCAATTCTTGAAAATTTTGGTTTCTTACTTCGCTCATTAAATGTTAGTAAATCAATTTTTTTATGTTCTTATATATCTCTGTGCGATTATATCATAGTACAGATTATAGGGCAAACTATATTTAACCCATTGTTGATATTATAAAGATAATAAATTAACTGAAATATGTGCTAATCTATAGTATGGAAGCAGATTTAATGAGGAGAAAAACAAAAGATGATCATCAGTTTAAATTCATTGATTTGATTACTATATTCGCATTTTTATCTCTAACTACCTATTTTGTATACCAAACTGCTCGATCTGTTGATCTAACAAGACAAAAACTAGATATTTTCGATAAGGCAAAGGAAGAAGTTAGCGATCTAAGAATCAAAAATGTAAAGTTAATTCTTATGTCTGAAAGAGTAGAGACTGAGGAATATATTGAGGAAGAAGCTAGAAATAGGCTTAATTATGCGAAAGATGGAGAAACACTTTTTATTATCCCTGAAGATCTGCTTTTTGATCCTGAACTAGATGAATATGTTAATACTTTTTCTTTCGGCTATGTTGATCAGACGGCTGTGAATCAAAGCAACTATGATATCTGGAAAGAGTTCTTCTTTGAGGGGATATAAATACTTTAGATTTGCGATTTTTAGGAACTTCAGATATAATCCAATGCTTATTGGTTATCGCGGGGTAGAGCAGTGGCAGCTCGTCAGGCTCATAACCTGAAGGTCGTCGGTTCAAGTCCGACCCCCGCAACCATTTCCTTATTTATTAAATATGAAATTATGGCTCTAACAGACCAGCTCAGTAAAGATATTTACATTCTAATTGATGGTAACATCCATTTAATAACTGAAAGAAAGTATAAAACTCAAGGTAGACAAGGTGGATTAATAATATTTACAGCAAAAAATGTACAAACTGGTCAAACTCTTGTAAAAACCGTTAAGGCAGGAACAAAATTCGATGCAGTAGATCCAGAATATATCGAAATGCAGTATTTATATCACGATGATTCATCTGTGTATTTCATGAATACACAAACATATGAGACTGTTTCTGTGAGTCGAGAATTAGTAGGAGATTATGTTCAATATCTAAAAGAAGGTGATAAATATGTGATCATGATTTACGATGATAAGGTATTATCTATGCGAAAGAATCCATCTGTAGAGCTTAAAGTTGTTGAAAGTGTTGATGCCGTAAAAGGGAATACAGCAACTGCAGCAAATAAAATGGTCACAACAGAAACAGGTTATAAAGTAAAAGTTCCTTTATTCGTTAAAACAGGTGATACAATAACAATAAATACTGAGACTGGAGCTTATACTGGTAGAGCTTAAATCTAAAAAAATATTCAACCAAGCAAATTTTATTGATATAATAACCTGCTTAAAGGAAAAACTTTTACTTAAGCGTGATATTTGTTTAATACAAACTTGCGGTGGCGTAGCTCAGAAGGTTAGAGCATGGGATTCATAAACCCAAGGTCACTGGTTCGATTCCAGTCGTCACCACCATACTAATCATTGTTTTTAAGTTATCGTATTGATAAAAAAGTTATTTCATACGATTTTTATTTATATATTTCTAGTAGGAAAGAATAAAATGGAAAATACAAATCAAGGTGTGCCACAACAGAAAGATCAGCAATCAAATCAACAACAGCCAAATTCAAAGGATCAAACCGAAGGAAGGTCACAACAACGATCTCAACAGCAAAATAGCGGAGTAAAAGTACCTGACATAAGAAAATTCAAAGGTAGAAGGAGACCAACTTGGATGAATATTTTGACCTTAGTATCGGTCTTTTTAATATTAACTTCAATCTGGTCATTTTTTGCGAATATCCAAACCCGTGGGGAAGAAGTTTCATTATCTGAAATTGTACAAAGAATTTCCGATGACAATTATGAGCAGATCATTATGAAAGATGATTCTGTGATCGTTGAATATGAAAAAGATGGGGTTTTATTTAGAGAACACGCTTTAGTTTCTGCTAGAACAGATTTTTATGAAAGATTGGCAGATGCAGATATAGATATCAGGGATATAGAAAATGACTTCTACAAGCCTGATGTAAGGATCTCTATAGGCGATATCATCTCAATTGTGTTTTTAGGCGGTGGATTAGTACTTGCTTTCATAATGATCAAAAATATGCAGGCCTCTGGAGGTAAATTGATGGATTTTGGCCAAAGTAAAGCCAGATTGATATTTGGCAAGAAGACAGGCATTTCATTCGCTGATGTTGCTGGAATAGAAGATGTAAAAGAAGAATTAGTTGAATTAGTAGATTTTCTTAAAGATCCAAAGAAATATATCGCATTAGGTGCGAGGATCCCTAGGGGTGTCCTATTATTTGGGCCTCCAGGTACAGGAAAAACATTGTTAGCAAAGGCAGTTGCTGGAGAGGCTGGAGTTCCATTCTTTCATACTTCAGGGTCTGAATTTGAAGAGATGTTAGTAGGTGCGGGTGCTTCTAGAGTTAGAGATCTCTTTACTAAAGCTAAAAAGGCTGCTCCATGCATTATATTCATAGATGAAATTGATGCGGTTGCAAAAAAGAGAGGTACAGTCCTTCATTCAGGTGCGGGTGAGCAAACTTTGAATCAAATTCTTGTTGAGATGGATGGTTTGGAAAGTCGAGAAAATGTTATCGTATTAGGTGCAACCAATCGTCCTGATGTTTTAGATCCCGCAATATTAAGACCAGGTAGATTTGATAGGAGCGTTACTGTTCAAATGCCTGAAAGAGAGGGTAGATTAGCAATATTGAAGGTACATTCAAAGAATAAGAAATTCGAGGAAGATGTAGATCTTGATCTAATCGCTGGTAAAACGATCGGCTATTCTGGTGCAGATCTGGAAAATCTTCTAAATGAAGCAGCGATAATGGCAGCAAAAGATAATAGGAAGATGATATCTAAAGAAGATCTACTCGAATCTTTCTTAAAAGTTAGATTAGGTAGAAAGAAGCATAATAAAAGAACAGATGAAGATCTTAAAAGAGTGGCATACCATGAAGCTGGACATGCGGTAGTATCAAAAATGATCCCTGGAACTGATCCAGTAGAGAAGATATCTATTGTATCAAGGGGGATGTCTGGTGGTGTGACAGTTTATGTACCAGAAGAAGAACAAACAATGATGAAAAAGAGCCAATTCTTAAGTAGAATTGCCGCTGCAGTATCAGGTAAAGTCTCTGAAGAGGTATTTTTAAATGAAATGACAACTGGCTCTTCAGGTGATGTTGAAAGTGCAACAGAAATAGCTAGAGCTATGGTACAAAAGTATGGGATGAGCGAAAACCTAGGATTTGTACAGTATGGAGATTTAGATGAAGTTAAACATTTAGGTTATAGCTATGGTGGTGGCAAGGAGTATAGCGATAGAACTGCTGAAAAGATCGACCTCGAGGTGAAGAAAATAATTGATGATGCACAAAAAGTGGCTAGAGATATTTTAGAAAATAACAAAGAAGTCGTTCATAAACTTGCTGAATTACTACTTAAGCAAGAACATGTAGATAAAGCAGAATTTGACACACTGTTCAAATAATTGATGCATATTGATAGCTAAGCGTTCGAAAATAGCATAATGCCATATAAAATTGTTCATTCTATCTTTTTAAGGCACAACTCTGGTAGAATATCACCAGTTAAGATTTGTCTTAGAAAATAAGTGCAAACATCGAACGAAAATAATCTTTTTCTTGCAATTGATGCAAATGCCATCATACATAGGGCTTTTCATGCATACCCAAATACTCTTGTTACATCAAAAGGTATTCAAGTTGATGCGGTTTTTGGCTTTACATCGATGCTTTTATCTGTCCTCGAAAAATTCAAGCCTAAATATATAGCTTGCGCCTTTGATACAAGTAAACCTACTTTTAGGCATACAGATTTTCCTGAATATAAAGCTCAGAGAAAGCCTACAGATCAAAGTTTAGTTGCACAATTTCCTTTAGTAGAGGAGGTTTTAAAAGCTTTTAATATTCCAATAATTAGGAAACCAGGTTTTGAAGCTGACGATATTCTTGGGGACCTGGCATCAAAGGTTATTGAAGGTAAATGGTCAGATTATGGCTTGAAAATGATGATCGTTTCTGGGGATAGGGATCTTTTACAGTTGATTAGAGGTGAAGTATATGTGTGTCTTCCTGAAGGGAGTTTTAGGAACCTTGTGATCTTTGATGAAGAGAATACATACAAAAAAATGGGTGTTAAACCGGATCAAATAGTTGATTATAAAGCAATAGTTGGAGATGCATCAGATAATATACCAGGCGTGAAAGGGATCGGAAGTAAGAGTGTGATAAAATTTCTTGAGAAATATGGCTCTGTTGATGAATTATATAAACATTTAAATGAGATTCCGCCACGACAAGCTAAAATGCTCCTAGATGGGGTAGAACAGATGGAGTTGAGTAGAAAGCTAGCCAAAATTATTTCAAACACAGGGATCTCGATAGATCTAGAGAGTTGTTTACTAAAAGATTTTGATCGAAGAGAAGTTATTAGATTATTCGGAGAATATGAGTTTAGGACTCTGATCAATAAAATCCCTCAAAACGCAGAGGAAAAGAAGACTCAAAATGGGCAGATCGGAATGTTTGGAGTAGAGGCAAGAGAAATTGATCTAAACGATGAAAACACCGTTAATACAATAGGTGATATACCTACACGGGGTATAAAAGAACTACTAAAAACCAGAGGTAAATATGACGACAAACTTCTAGAAGGAGGGAGAGTCATATATTGGTACAAATATTCGAAAATAAAAATGAATGACGAACTCGGTCAGTTGTTCCAGATCATTGTGGATAACTTGGGACAATTAAATTATGAACAGATTGAACTGGTAGAGGATAAAAATAACATCAAAGAGTTGCTAGGTTTCATGCTAGATCATAATTGTGAAACATACTTTATTGGGTGGGAGAGATTTATCCAAAACTTATTTAAATCAAATATTTGTGAAACTAAATATCTTTCCGATAGGTTAAAAATATATGACGCAAACCTAGTCGGTCACTTTTTAAGTTCTGGTAGTAATTCTGAGATCGATGATCTTGTTTTTAAGTATTTAGGTGTGCAGGTGGATGCTGATCTAGATCCAAATGAAATAATTCCTTACATTAATAAGTTGATAGAGATCTTAAATGCAGAAAAACTAACTTTTGACATTAAGATGTATCGACAAGAGCTGATCGGATCATTAGAGAATAATAGTAGAGATGAACATCTCATAATTAGCAGAAACAAATTATTCGATAGGATCGCGGTTCTTGAGGTTTGGCTATCTGTAATTTTAGCTAATATGGAATCCCAAGGGGTCTGTGTTGATACTAAACAGCTTGATTCTGTAAATATAGCCTTTTCTGAAAAGACGGAGAAGCTACTAAAGGAGATCTATTATCATGTTGGACATGAGTTTAATCTTAACTCACCAAAACAGCTTTCTGAAGTCCTTTTTGATGATTTGAAACTACCTATGGGGAGAGGTAAGAGTGGAAGATCAACAAGGGAAGAGGTACTGGATAAACTACAGGACCTTCACCCCGTTATATCACATATCCTAGAGTATAGAACTGTATCTAAACTACACGGTACATATATAAAACCTCTAATAGAGAAGGCAAATTCTATAGATGATTCCTCAGAATTCAAAGTTCATACAAATTTCATGCAAAGAGGTACATCTTCAGGCAGACTTTCATCACAAAATCCAAATATGCAGAATCTTCCGACAGGAAATGATTACTCAGATATGGTAAAAAGTGTATTTGTTCCAAGTAAAGGATATAAATTCCTTTCTCTTGATTACTCCCAAATTGAGTTAAGAGTACTGGCAGCTATTTCAAAAGATAAGAATATGACTCGAGATTTTAAGAATGATCGAGATATCCATACATCTACAGCCTCAAGGATCCTGAATAAACCAATAAAAACCATTACAAAAAATGAAAGACAATTAGGCAAGACAATAAATTTTGGCATTGTGTATGGACAAACAAAGTACGGACTTTCCAGAATGTTAAATATCCCCGTTCAGCAAGCAGAACAATATATTGAGGAGTATTTATCAGATTACGAAGGTGTGAAAGAGTATGTAAACTTTATTACGAATTTCTGCTCAGAAAATGGTTATGTAGAAACACTTCTTGGTAGAAAAAGGCTTATAAAAGGGATAATCTCTCCAAATATACGAGAGAGAGAAGCTGCGATAAGAGAAGCAATAAATATGCCAATTCAAGGCTCAGCTGCAGATATAATCAAATTAGCAATGTTTGATATCTTCAACTTCATTAGAATGAAAGATCTCGAAGATGACATCCATTTGATACTGCAAGTTCATGATGAGCTAATATTTGAGGTGAAAGAGAATTTAAGTGAAGATGTAATTAATGAGCTGATAAATATTTTTGGAAATGTAGTTGATCTAGGTATACCTTTAGTTGTGCATAAATATGAAGGGAATAACCTATCAGAGCTAAAATAAAGCTATATAGATATGACTTTTAAGAAAATATGTGAGAGTTTTAATGATATTGAGTCAATTTCATCGAGGAATGCAATGACTCAAATTGTTGCTGATACCTTCAAGCTATTAAAAGATGATGAAATAGCGATATTTTCATATTTATTGACAGGTCGTATTGCACCAATGTTTGTTGATGCAGAATTTAATATGTCGGAAAAAAGCATATTAAAAGCTTTAAACAGTCTAAATAATTTCAATAATTTAGATATTGTTCTAGTGGCTTTAAGAAGTGAAAAAGGAGATATCGGACTTGTTGCCGAGGATTTTAAGATCAAATATTCCAATTTTCTAACTTCAAGTAATAAGACAAAAGAACTTAATGTAGAAAAAGATATTACGGTTGTTTATAGATCTTTGTGGGATATTGTGAAGATGCAGGGTAGTGGATCCACTCCTAGAAAAGCTGAGATCTTCATGAACTTATTTAACAACTTGTCGCCACTGGAGTGTAAATATTTATCGAGGATCATTGTTGGTAAATTGCGACTCGGAGTTAGTGATATGACGATATTAGATGCTATCTCTGTCGCAATTAAAGGCGACAAATCAATAAAAGATAGGTTGGAGGAGTATTATGGGGTGATTCCTGATATAGGTCTCGTAGCCTATAGGTATATATCGGGCATGGTAGATCCAAATAAAGAAGAATCACCAAAACCAGTTATAGGGGTTCCTGTTAGATCGAGGTTAGTCGAAAGAATACCCCAATTTGAAGATCTGTTTGATAGATTTGAAGGTAAATTCTATCTACAACCAAAATTCGATGGTCTTAG
The DNA here is from genome assembly GCA_964540605.1 of uncultured Candidatus Saccharibacteria bacterium. Lineage (GTDB taxonomy): Bacteria > Patescibacteriota > Dojkabacteria > SC72 > JAHDCA01 > CAZINM01. Next base: position 1,945 of record CAZINM010000003.1, on the reverse strand, counting down.
ATGCCAAGTTCACAAAGGAAATAGTCAATACACAAAAGAGATAGCTGATTCTGTTTGGGTTCAGCACATTGATGCAACAGAAAATAATGAATTAATGCTTTTTGCAGATAGTAAAAATGAAGAAATAAGTCAGAATGTTAAACTTTTTTCTAGAAATTTAGAAAATCTGACAGAGATGTTTCCTGAGATCGTCGACGCAGTAAAAGCTATTAATTCGGAATCGTTCATTCTCGATTGTGAGCTAGTAGGGTGGGATGATAAAAGATCAAAGTTCTCACCTTTTCAGGAAACAATGAAACGGAAGAGAAAATATGATATCGATCAAACATCTCAAGATGTTCCAGTCAGACTTTATGTTTTTGACATTTTATGTTTTGGTGAAGAATCCCTTATTAATACGAGATTTTCTCAAAGATTAGATATTTTAAGATCAATAGGAATATCTGATACTTCAGAATTCATAAAGATCACAGAAACAAGAGAAGTATCAAACATGAAAGAGGTAAAAAGCTTTTTTAAAGAAGCTGTAAAATTAGGTTTGGAAGGTCTTATCGCAAAAGATACTGATGGGGTGTATGAACCTGGAAAGAGAAGTTATGGTTGGATAAAATTGAAAAAATCCATGAGTAAGAAACTTGTAGACACATTAGATGTTGTGGTAATGGGTTATTATAAGGGTTCTGGTAGGCAATCATCTTTTGGTATAGGTGCTTTGCTTGTAGGTGTGATAAACGATAATGGGGATATTGAATCTATAAGTAAGATCGGGACTGGAATAACAGATGAAAAATGGAGCCAGATCTTAACGGCTCTTGATGAGATTGCAGTTAGTAAAATGCCTAATATTTATAAAGTGGATAGATCTTTGGAGCCAGATGTTTGGGTTCAGCCAGACATTGTGGCTACTGTAGAGGCTGATGAGATAACAAAGAGCAAGATCCATAAAGCAGGAAGATCTGACTTGGATTTTGGACTAGCTTTAAGATTTCCAAGATTAATTGAATTTGGTCGGGATAAGAATTACGAAGATGCTACTAGTGTCAAAGAATTGCTCAAGATCGCCAAATTATAAATTTTACTCAATATTATATCAATGTAGCAGTGTTTATTGATGGTTTGTATTCCCAGGGTAATGATTTGATTCAGATTGATGAATTTCAACCTAAACTGTTGCATTTTTCAGTTCTGTAGTGTATATTGTCGTAATCGGGAAGGTCAGGGTTTCCTCTTGGGCGGAATTATAGCTCAATGAACACCCCAGTTTAAAAATATTAGGAAGTTATTGACACGTTCTGTGTCAGGTGATATAAGCATGTTGCTCTGTGTAGGTGCTTGTTGCGAAACAAACATCTACTTGGGGCAGTCTAGTTTTAGGTGCCTCATGGATCGTTGAAAATTAAAAAGTGGTAGGAAGTCTGTTATGCGACACAAAATTCTGACTTCCTACAATTAGTTAAATAAAATGCTTCTTTGCAAGCAAATTCATTTAACCAGGAAGAACAGTAAATTAAGATAGCGAATGTTCATATCGAGCATTTCGATCAATCATAATTAATGTCCACTGGATTTATTCAGTGGTAATTTTTCAATGAGAGTTTGATCATAGCTCAGGATGAATGTTGGCGGCGTGCCTAAGGTATGCAAGTCGAACGATTCTTGTGGTTCTTTGACTTCGGTCATTGAACTACTCTGAATAGTGGCAAACGGGTGAGTAACACGTAGGTAATCTACCCTGAAGTCGGGAATAGCTCGCCGAAAGGCGGGGTAATATTCGATAGTCCCATAACACTTCGGTGTTATGGGTAAAGCTCCGGCGCTTCAGGAGGAGCCTGCGTCCTATCAGCTAGTTGGTGTGGGTAAAAGCCCACCAAGGCTAAGACGGGTAGCTGGCGTGAGAGCGTGACCAGCCACAATGGGGCTGAGAACGGCCCATACTCCTACGGGA
>CAZINM010000002.1:4832-26977 GCA_964540605.1 uncultured Candidatus Saccharibacteria bacterium | reverse complement strand
TTCTATTCTTACAAGTTCGACAATCTACTTCTGGATCAGCGAAAGAATCAACATGACCACTTGCTTTCCAGGTGATTGGAGCCATAAATATTGCTGAATCAAGATATTTAACATCATCTCTAAGTAGCATCTCTTTCTTCCATTCATCTCTAATATTGTCTTTTAATAAGGCACCGTAGTGTCCATAATCATAAACAGCAGATAATCCACCATAAATTTCAGAGGACTGAAATATAAAGCCTCGTCTTTTGGCATAGCTTGCTAGATCATCAAGTGTAAATGCTTTCTTCTTTTCTATTTTTTGGTCAAACATTTCGTTAATTAAACAAGTTATATAAATAAAAAACCGCCCCTTAACCAGATAGGTTAGGGACGGCTATTCTTCTGATCTTAATTTTATAACTCGATCAAAACAAAAAAGTCGCGGTTCCACCCAATTTGCGCTAGTTCATTACATGAAGCACTCCTTATAATGTACTAAAACGCCTCTTTTGGAATTTTCGATTTTTATTAAAGGTGCCATAAATAGGTCATTTCCTGTAAAGATCTCATTATGTTCCTTACTTTCTGTGCTTTAGGATAACCCATCAATATTCCTTTAATAATGCCATTTTATAAGTAATGTGTTGGTATGTCAATTGTGTATTGATTTAGCCTATGAGAAAATAAAAAAATATGGTTGATATTCTAAAGAAGTGTTTTAACACAAAAAGCTATAATAAAATATAATTATGGAAATCAGTTATTTCGAATTAAAGAACAGATCAAATTGCATTATCTCACTATTGATAAAATCAAAATCATCATCAATTTTGTAATAGCTTCTATTTATCGTAATAACAACATTTTCAGAGAGTATCTTTATATGATCAATTGGTAACCTGCTATTATCAGTTGCTACAATGCGATTATTTATCATATTATTTAACTTGTTGTTGCGAAGATATGAATCGGTTGATTTTAATATTAACTCTTTTATATCGCATATATCTTCGATCTTCTCATATACTTCAGAGATCAAGCTTAGCAAATTGTTATCATCGGTATTAATAATGCAACGAATAATATTAGAAGTGATCAACATTTTTGTTATGAACTCTGAGTCTAATCTATCAATATCAAACTTTTCGATCTGTTTCTGCTCAAGTTTAGAATTGTAGATATTCTCAAGTTGGTAAAGTTCTCTCTTTAAAATGTACGCTAATTCATCACAATTATTTTTATGTGTTACGACAGCATTTAAAAGATTGTATGGTTCTGTACAAGAATAGAGAGTTCGATTGCCATCTTGCTCCTTCTTAACAAGATTCCAATCAATTAGATCTTCTAAGATCGAATAATGTGTAGTTCTGGGAATATCTGAATATTTTGATAGCTTTGTGGTAGTAGCTAGACCTTCACCTAATAGCGTTAAATAGGTATCGGAATGATCTTGTGTAAGACCCAAAGTTAAGAAAATATGCTTGATTGTTTCTGTCAGATTGTTGGACAACATACAAGATAATAATATAACAAAGGTGTATATTTGTCTATTCAGTCGACATACGGGTTGAAAAGACATATTGCAAAGCTCTTTGTTTAAATAACGGGAAAAAATATATATGCGCAAATGTAAAATTAGCTTGTTTAATAGCTTTTTATATGATTGGAAATGAAGTCTTGAAATATGATTTGTGCTAATTAACTACTTAACCTTCATAGTTATCTCTAATATATTCCATTATTGGTATGGCTACATCAACAACTTCACCTTTATCAACTTTATAATGAAGCCTCAAACCAGGGTTATAATTGATCTCGTTAATTATACAAGGTGCCGGTTTTGTTATATCTTCGGCTATTAGATCTACACCACCGAATTTTAGACCAATGGCTTTTACAGCATTAATAGCAATATCTATATAATATCTATCGATCTGACCTAGACATTCTTCTGTTGTTCCTCCAGTTGTAAGATTAGCATTAAAACGAATCAATACTTCCTCTCCATTATCTGGGATGTAATTTTTTGAGAGATTTTGTGCTTCAAGACATTTCTCTACTTCTTCATCAATCCTGATGGGTTTTAACATTCGAGATCTTCTTTCCTGATTTTGTTTTTCGATCAAACCTGAGATATAGTCAACACCATTACCTTTAACCGCTGCAGCTTTTCTGTATACTGCTCCTACCACTTTATCGTCGCAAACAAGCAATCTATAATTTTTACCTTTCTGAAAGGTTTCTGCTAAAACTTTCACACGAGTCTTAGACTTATTATTTTCTAGTGCATTTTGATATGCAAACATAAGCTCTTTCTCATTTTTGGGTAAGATTGATACTCCATTCCCCCCAAGATTTTGCACTGGTTTCACTACGATATTCTTGTGTTTCATAAAGAATTCCCTTATTTGGTCGTAATTTTCAACTTCTAACTGTTCAGCTACTGGAATGCTTGCCGACCTTAACACTTTGCAAGTAAGATTTTTCCTCTTTGCAATTGTAGTACTAGTTACATTATTGACGGGTAGGGCAGTGTTGATAATAAACCAGTGCTTTCCGTTGTATTCAAATCTAGCGATCAAAGATCTTGTGATGATCTCATACGATATTCCCAACTTGTCTGCGGCAGCTACATAATATGAAAGATGTATATTACCAGCTATTTTTAAATAATCTTTATCCATTTTTGAAGATATCGTATAAATTATTTAGTAAATGTTTTACTTGCATCAATAAGATAATTCTTGATCTCTGATCTACCTAACAGAAATGGATATATCGTCTCCTGTTGTGACGATACAACGGCTTGTACAATTTTGCGTGTACCTGCAATTTTTATATCGACCTCAAGAACTGGTCTAACAACAATCTTTCCTGACTCAGTGATCTTTGCTAAACGCTTTATATCAGGATGTACAGCTAATAAACTTTCATGATGATCAATATATTCTTGAGCTAATTCTAAAGTCTCAAAAGTTTCTGGTACTCCAAATTTTTTGTATGTTTGTAAGGCATTGCTAAAACCAATTCTACTTGCCAACGATCGATCAATACGTGAAGTTAATATTCCTGTATCAAGTAAGCAGTTCACATATTCGGTTTTAGTTGGTTTTTGCTTATTATAAAGGTAGATCTTCTCAACTAAATTGACAACTTTCTTACCACTTAACGATTCAATACTCTCCTCAACCTCACCTCCAAATAGACTTTTTGCTACTCTAATACCATGTTTTAAGCTTTTGATCTTGAGACCTTCAACTCGCTCGAGTCTTTGCCTTATACCAGCATTATTTGCAGTTTGAATTCCCAAACCAGGTCTGGCGTTCAATTCTAAAAGCATAGGGCCATGCTCTCGATCAATTACAATGTCCACACCGAGATATCCAAGTCCACTAGCTTCCTGGCATCTTACGGCAATCTCAAGGATCTCCTCCCAAAAAGGTATTTTTATACCTCTAAGTGGGAGATTTTCTTTTAGATCGATAGTTTCTTCAAGACTTTCATAAGTGTCTTCTAAAACAGATTTACCTTTCATATGCATTGCATAAGTAGTAATTCCAGATGCAATATCTATACCAACACAAATACCTCCAGCATGAAGATTGGCTTTACCATCAGAAACTTTGGTGGGTAATCTTGCCATAGCCATTACAGGAACATTGTTATATACGATCAACCTGATATCCGGAACTCCTTTGTAGCAATACATTTTAAGCTCACTATCCGTTTTGATCCTCTCTTCAATTATTACAACATCATTTCGGTTCCCCATTGAGAATCGCCCTTCCAATATCTTCTCCATATGGCTCATTATTTGTTGCGTATTCATTGTCGTGCCATTTGGCCTGATCCATTCAAGATGATTTTTTCTTTTGCCATAAAATACAATTATCCCACTACCCATAGAACCTCTATTAGGCTTAACGACAAAACTTTTTGGCAAAGATTCCCAATCTATGTATTTTAATTGAGTTTTGGTTCTGATGACCTTATAAAGTTCAGGTGTCTTAATATTAAGCTTTGCCATTTTTCGCTTTGTCAGAAGCTTATTGTCAGCGATCTTTTTGGCTGACAGAGGATTCAGAGGACGAATATAGCACTGGTTTCGCCTGTTTATACCAAGAATTTCCCTATCTTTTCTTTGTAGGAGTTGTCTAATCATTTCCTAGAATATGTTTAAAACGAAGAATTTCTTTCAACCTCATACCTGTATATTTCCCAAGTACAAGATTGATCACAATGATGATAGGCTGTAGCCATAGATTGTTCATCACGAAATCCTGTAGAGATGCAGATTTAAGTATTAACCAACCTATGAAACCAATGAAAACCGTTTCAATCAAAGATCTTAGAGAGGAGAGCAAACTGTTTTTCACATACTGTTTAATGAAAAAATCTGAAAGTGTGGTGATCAAGATTATTCCAAGTGGAGGAAGCGTTTTAACATCATGATTCTCTGTTGTTATTTTTATTGGGGAAACTTCATTAAGTACAATGACAAGTATTACAAAAGCCGTTATAAAAATATAATTGATAGTCGTTCTCGACAAATAATGCATTCTTATATTCTTAAGTATCGAGTAGGAGAGTAGGGAAGCAATAATTACAGCTGCTGTGATTAGTAAACCGAACCTAACGCCTGTAAAAATATATGCAAAAGCAAGGATCATTGGTGCATAAATACCAAGAGTTTTAAATCCAATAATATATCTCGAGAAGTTTATAAGAGTAGCGATTATTGGAATGAACAAAAGCATAAGCAAGATCTCTTCTGTGACACCATGTTCAATTATCCATGTAGTAATGTCTGACATATCCAAGTACTTGATAATTTATATCAGAAGAGCGAATTATATCATTATAAAGCCATTTTAACAATATTTACCTCTCTTTACAGATTCAGTGTACTGCATAGATGAGTGACTTTCAATATAGGTGATATTAATTAATTTTGTCTTAATTAATATTAAACTTCCGCCCGTATCATTCGGTTCAATATTTTATCGTAAGACGAAATAACAAAAAAGAGGGCTATTAACCCTCTTTTCATATTTAAGCTTTCGTTAGAAAGTAACCGCTAATTGATCAAGCCAATTCAACTGTTGCACCAGCTTCTTCAAATTTTGCTTTGATAGCTTCTGCTTCATCCTTAGCAACACCCTCTTTTACTGTTTGAGGTGCACCTTCTACCATTTGTTTAGCTTCCATAAGACCAAGTTCAGTGATCTCTCTTACAACTTTGATCACACCGATCTTGTTTGCTCCGCCATCTTTAAGAACAATATTGAAAGTAGATTTCTCTTCAACTTCTTCTTCAGCTGCTGCTGGAGCTGCTGCTACTGCTACTGGAGCTGCAGCACTTACTCCGAATTTATCTTCCATTACCTTTACAAGGTCAGCAAGTTCTAGAACAGTCATTTTTTCGACCATTTCCAAAACTTTCTTACCATCTGCAGATAATTCAGGAAGATTCTTCTCTTCAACTGCTGCTTCGACTTTTGTTACTTCGTCTGCCATTAATGTAGTTTTTATTAAATTAGATCTAAATAATTTCATGAACTGAGCGGTCGGTCAATTTCTAAATTCGATCGTTCAGGTCGATGACAAATAAATTAAGCTTTATGCTCAGATAACTGACTCAATACACGCACAAAGCCTCTCACATTTCCTGAGATCACATTAGCAAATCCAGTCAATGGAGCATTTAATGAGCCAAGCAATCTAGCTAGTAGTTCCTCTCTACTTGGAATATCTGCTAACTGCATAACTCTAGTACCATCAAGATAACTACCTGCAACTATTCCATATCTTGCATTTAATGCTTCTGTCTCTTTCTGAACTTCTTTTATCAATTTTGCAGGTTGAGTTGGATCAGAAACATAAGGGATAATTGCTGTTTGCTCAACAAAATCTACAGCTTGAGTTGGAAGATTTTGATCAGCAAGAGCAATTTGGAAGATCTTATTCTTCACAACAATCAAATTCGAGTCTATCTTCTTAAGATCTTTTTTTAGCTCAGTGATCGTTAAAGTATCAACACCTTTTACATCAACAGCAATATACCCACCATTGTTTGTAAGTGCTTCCTTATATGATTCGAGCAAAGACTCTTTTTGAGCTCTACTTTTTGCCATGTTTAATAAGGCGACTAAATTATAAATATGAATTGCAATCAAATTGCATTACTTTGTCTCACATGGAATTATGCTAGATCTTCATTATTATTTTGCTGAGATCTTAGGCTACCATGTTTCTTCGACTGCAAGGATGATATTACATCACAGGCATTTTTGCAAGGGGTGGTGAATGATTTAAGCTAACTTATAAAATCAGAACTATAATTTATTAATTATATTTAGTAGGCAAATGAACCCAGTAACTAAATGCAGGGCTTTCAGAAGCAAATACTATTTCTCCATCTTGGTTTCTTTCAATAAATTTTGCTTCAGGATTAACTTTATAATAAGGATCCTCAGACTCTCTTATGACTAATTCATAATTATTTGTTGATTGTGAGAATCCATAATAAAACTTATTTCCGAATTGTAATCCAAATACTACTAGAGAATGTCCAGTAAATTCTTCAACAGATGGATCAATTGCTCTTCTTCTTTTCTGCTCTTCAATTAATTCTTTACTTGAAACAGCCATTGCAACATGTCCATTTTTCAAATGATCTTCTAATTCTTTTTGTGTTGTAACTTTTCTCCAACCTAATCTCGGTCCCATTTCGCCAAAAATTCCATCTATTGTGTTTGAATCCCACTGGGGAAAGTTGCCTATTATGTCAACGTTTTGATTATATTCTTCCTGTCCCATAGAAAGAAATCTGCCATATTGTTGAAGATCTAGTAATTGCGTCGGGGTATATCTTGAGCCAATTGGGGTTCCGTTAAATTCATCATTATGCGTGTCAAGAATAATGCGCATTAGATCAGTAGCATATACATTACATGTATATAACCACAATCTATTAAAATCATAACGAAGACTATTTTGTACATCAAGGAAACCTATTGCTAATAAAATTCTTCGTTGAAGATCTTGTTCAGACCGTATAGCTTTAATTCGTTCATTTGAAAATAAAGGTAAGTCTATCCCAGGTGTTGTTTTCAGCATTTCAAGGTCTTCAGGGGTTCTTAAATTTTTACCTTCTTCAATAATAGCTTGTATTTCGGGTGGTATGGGAAGTTCATTGTATTTTTTCTCTTCTGGTTCTTCTTGTCTTGGTGGTTTAACACCACATGCTGATAAAAAAGCCATTGTAACAGTAGCGAGTGAAATTCCTAAGAATTTTCTTCTAGTAATTCTTTTATTAATTTGAGTTGCCGGATTTGATGCTTTCATTCTTTGAAGTGTTTCAGGATTTGATTCCATAAGTGTAGATGTTCCTTCACTTACAGGTTGATGAAGAAATTGTCCTGTAATTAAGGCTCTCCTAGTTAAACCTTTGTTAACTTGAGGAGTAATCTGTCCGTCTGGAGCAGTTTTTGCATTAGGAGAAGCATTCTGGGGTTGGTTATTTACTTCTGTTGAATCTGATCCTTCATCGTTGCTATAAGATAACCGATCATTTTGTAATTTCGGTGTAACATCGACCTGAAATTGTGAGGATGCCATCTCTGTTGTATCTGTTTCACTAAATGCGGATAATGGGGTAGTATCAATTACATAATCTGCGACTGCAATTGATTCTTGTAAAGTACCTTTTTCATCACTATCTTGAACAACAGGTTGTGTAGTTTCATAAGAAATATCTTTTCTATTGTGTGTAACTGTTTCTCCCAATTTTTCTTCATTAATAAATTATTTATTAAGAAGTACCATATCTTGAATAAAAGACCAAGCTTTTCACTTGGTCTTTAAATTCTTTATTTTACAAGAATCCGAACAAAAACTACTCTTCTTCAAAATGTACCTTAACGCTTGGTCCCATAGATGGGGCAATATGCATTAATTTTATTGCCTGTTTAGGTAACTTGTTGATTGTCTCAGCCGCTGCTTTAACAACTGCGTAGATGTTCTCAGAAATCATCTTAGTGTCCATATCAACTTTTCCAACATTAAAGTGCATACCACCAGTATCATCACATTTGAAGTTTAGTTTTCCTTTCTTATACTCTTGTACTGTTAGAGCAATATCTTCTGTGACAGTACCGGTCTTTGGATTAGGCATTAAACCTCTAGGACCTAACTCTTTTCCCAAAGCTGCGATCTGTGGCATAACATCTGGAGTTGCAATAGCAACATCGAATTCGATCTTTCCAGCTTTTACATCTTTCATTAACTGCTCCATGCTGTATACATCTGCACCAGCTTCTTTAGCTTCTGCTTCTTTATCTGGTGTTGTAAATACTGCAATTTTTGTTGTGCCATCACTTGCAGAGTGGGGTAGAGAGACAGAACCTCTTAATGATTTTGTGTCTGTATCTTTTGGTAAGTTAAGGACAATATGTAACTCAACACTACCTGTGAATTTTGAATAAGATAGACTTTTGATCTTTTCTATTGCTTCATTCAATGGAAGTTCTTGAATCGGTCTTTGTCCTCTTTTTTCTACGTATTTTTTTCCTCTTCGTGCCATTTCATTTAAGAATCAAATATTATTTAGAGTAAGGTTCAACCTCAACTCCCATTTGTTGAGCAGTACCTGCAATTATTTTATAAGCCTGTTCTTCATCTTCTGTATTTAGATCAGGTCTCTTAATTTCGAAAATTCTCAAGATCTGTTCTTTTGTTAATTTACCAACCTTTTTCAAGTTTGGGATATCAGAACCTTTTTTGATCTTTAATTCTCTACGGATCAATTCAGAAACAGGTGGAGTTTTGTACTCCATACTGAATGACCTATCTTCGTAGATAGTTAAAACAACAGGAGTAAGAATTCCCTGACCATCAGCTGTATGCTCATTAAATCTCTGAACAAAGTCATTTGTATTAATTCCTGTAGGTGATAAAGCTGGACCATAAGGAGGTGCCATGCTTGCCTGACCAGCAGGAATGACAAGTTTCATAATCAGTTTTATCTCTTTTTTAGATTTTGCCATTTATACTTATCAATAAAATAATAATTCACAACATTGTTCTAGAGGCAAACAATGATGATATCAAAAATTACAGTTTGCTAACCTGACTAAAATCAAGCTCAACAGGTGCTTCTCTTCCCAAGAATGAGATCATGACTTTAACTTTACCTTTAGAATCATCAATTGATTCAACACTACCAATGAAGTCAGCGAATGCACCATCAATGATCTTAACAGCTTCGCCAACACTGAATGAAGCTTGGTAAGCAGGTTGCTCAACTTCCATGAATTTCATTATAGCAAGGACTTCTCTTTCAGGTAGTGGTCTAGGATATTTATCAGTTTTTACAAAACCTCTTATACCATCTGTTCCAGTAATGATCGTCCAAGTATTTTCATCAAGAACCATTTTTACTAGAACATAACCAGGGAAGATCTTCTCCTCTTTAATACTTTGTTTACCACCTTTTACAACGATCTTTTTCTGAACAGGTACTAAAATATCAGAGATAAGGTCTTCCATGCCTGTAGCATCTATTCTTTGTCTTAATGAGTTATGAACACTATTTTCATATCCAGGTCTTACATTAAGAACATACCATTTGCAATTAGGATTAGCTCTCTTTTTTGTTTCTTTAACTTCTTTTTCTTCAGATTTGTCGGAATTTGAGCTCTTGTCGCTATCTTGAGCGATAATATCTGCACTTGCTTTTTTCTTAATGTCTTTTTTATCCATATCTATTTCTGTATTTTTACCTTTTTTAGTTGCCATTTTATTAAAAACAAATTTATTGTCTAAAAGATCTATATATCTAATAGAAGATTTCTTACTTCAATGAAAAATACATCTAATCCCAGCATAAGGACGGCAATTATACCACATACAGCTATTGTAAATACTACAAGACCAGCCATTTCTTTTGGAGTAGGCCATTTAACTTTTTTTACTTCTGCTAAAACACCAATTATAAATTTTCTCATGGTTGGATTATACTGATTTTTTCTTAAGTAGACTACTATTATTTTCTTACTTAATTTTCCGTTTTATAGGCATATTTAGTAGTCGGATGGCAGGCCCACTAGGACTTGAACCTAGAACAACGGTTTTGGAGACCGTGATTATACCATTTAACTATGGGCCCGCGTCGATAGAACCTACGCTTATCGTATTTGAATTATACAATTCAAATACTCAACGCTACGGTCTATCTCCTTGTCAAAACAAATACTGAAGTATTTGTTTTGTAAAAGACACAGAACATTTCCTTTGCATTCGTTATTGAAGTTTCACTTCAATAACTTCTAGCTTCGGAATGTCTCCTTTTCCATCAAAATACTTAAGTATTTTGATGGTGAGAACAGAATGACAAGCAATGATCCAAATATCTTTACGTCGATACATTCTATTATAAAATCAGACCTCTTACGAGGTCTAATTCAATATCTAAAAAGAGCTGTTGTTACAATGAACAACACAATTATTTTAGTTTGACCTCTTCATGAAGAGTATGTTTTCCTAATTCTGGAGAAAATTTCTTAACTTTTAACTTCTCCTTCATATTTCCAGGTTTGTAAACATGATAGTTAACCTTACCTGTTTCAGAGCATTTCAAACCAATTATTGTTTTCTTTACTTTCTTTGCCATGGGAATATCAATGAAAATTATCAGAATCGTGTGATTATATATGATGTCTGGTATGTTATCAATGTTTAATAAATTGTAGTGAAAAATAATATTGATTGGTTTATAAAGAAGCTATGGGTAAATTTGTAAATTTTGATCTTGCCAATAAAAAACCCCCTCTAAATGAGGAGACCTTTCATGGAGCTTGGTCTGAGAGGCTCTTTTGTTCCTTTCAGTCGCAACGAAGTTTTCGACAGCAGTTCGTTTTCGTTCACTCTGTGAACTCAACTCACTTTGTCTTGAAAAGCGTACTCTTGGTGCTTTGCACCAATGGAGTTCGAATCAAAGAAAGTTCATTAAGAAACAAAACCTACCTTGCGGTGGATTTTCTTTTCTAATGGAGCTGGGTCTGAGAGTCGAACTCAGGACCTTTCCCTTACCATGGGAATGCTCTACCAACTGAGCTAACCCAGCATCATTGTTTACCTAATACCAACTAAACCAACTAAACCAACTAAACCAACTAAACCAACCCTGCATTTTCATTTGCTTAATACCAACTAACCCAGCGTCGCTATTTACCTAAAACCTCACTAAACTCGTAGATTATACCTAATCAAACAGAAATCTAATATAGAGATTTTAAATCTGGAGATGAGTTTAATATAGTATAGAGATATTTTCAATCTCAAATATTTGGCATAGTTTAGCATAGTACTGAATAAACAATTGGTAGCTTCGGTAAATAAAATTTACCATTTTCTATAAAAATTCATCAAAACTGACTAAAAATAATGTAAAATCTATACCTAAGTGATGAATTTCTCCATCACTTAACCTAATTATCTAAATTTTTATTAAATAGGGCGATGTCAAGTCAAGAGGAGAAACAACCTGTAACCTGTATCGATTCAATTAAAAGTGGGAACGCATTGTCCTATTATCAGGATATTGCACAGAAAAGAGCTTTAGCAGATCTTTCCGAATTATCCCCAGAACAGCAACATAAGATCATCGTGAATAAAGTAGCTACAACACATGATCTACCAATCAATCCAAGCTCTGATGAACTACTTGAGCAATTAAAGTGGTCAAAAGACAACAAAAAGCCTTTAATTATCAAATTAGGCATTGATCCAACAGGTCATGAAATTCATATCGGTCATATGGTTCCCCTAATGATGGCAGATAGATTCTTGCGAATGGGTCACCATTTTATTCTTATTGTTGGAAATTTTACTGCAAAAATTGGAGATGGTAGCGGAAGAGAGAAGGCTAGGACGGCACTATCTGATGAACAGATCGAGGCTAATTTACAGACATATAAAGAGCAAGCCTCAAAAGTTATAGATGTTAACAAGATTGAATATAGATTTAATGGTGATTGGTTAAGCAAAATTACATCTTCTCAATTGATTGCATTGCTTCAAAAAGTTTCAGCAAGCCAAATGTGGCAAAGGGAAGATTTCCAAAAAAGATTGAAACTAGAAGAACCAATTAGCATGGCTGAGCTTCTTTACCCAGTATTTATGGCAATGGATTCAGTTGAACTTGTTCCGGATATTGAGTTAGGCGGATTGGATCAGTACATCAACTTACTATGGTGTAGGGAGATAATGAGGATCCATGGTCAGAAACCTGAATCTTTTGTTACTGTCGATCTCATACCTGGCACAGATGGATCTATAGATTCAGAAGGTAGAATTGTGAAAATGAGTAAGAGTCTTAGTAATTATATTGGTGCAAATACAACACCTGAGGATATGTTTGGAAAGGTAATGTCTATTCCAGATAATGTCATGTGGATATGGTTGAGAGAATTGACAGAGCTTTATGAAGATGAGATCGCTGATCTTAAAGCAAGAACTGAGCTTGATGCTGATCATCCAGATTTTGTTCATCCAAAGGATCTGAAAAGAATGCTTGCGAGTTTGATCTTAGGAAGATTTAATGCTTGGGATGATGATCTAATACAAAAAGCAGAGAAATTCTTTGATGAAAGTACATCTTCATCTAGTTCAAAAAACGGACTTCCAGAAGGCGCTGAAGTTAAAAATGTTGTAATTGCAGGGGATTTTGACCATGCATCAGTATCTTTATTAGGAAAAGATTTTGGGATTTCAGGTTCTCAGACTCGTAGGCTAATTAGCCAGGGAGCAGTTAAAGTATTAGTTGGTGAAGAGTTTGAATCAACTTCAGCAGATATTGAGAAGTTTATAAAAAATATAGAAGAGAAGTTAAAATCTGAGAATGAAGTTATTTTAAGAGTAGGTAAAAGAAATTATGTTAGGGTAGGATCGAAGTGATCTCCGCCAATAATTTAGTATGTGTCGATAGCGACCTTTATATAGGTCGCTATTATTTTACCTTAATACTATATAGACAAATTGTGCGTAGCGAGATTACTAGCGGGTTGCTATAGTATGATATATGTTAGTATGAATATTTGAAGGAAGGATTTGGCTATGCATCTTCCGGGGTAATTTCGCTTCGTCGTTTTACTCCTCGCTCAGTAACCACCATCATAAACTTGCTACGCATTTCCAAAAAATTACTTCCATAATAAAAAAATAAATCGACACAAGGTCGATCTATTTTTTCATGGTGCAAGGGGCAGGATTTGAACCTGCGTAGCCGTAAGGCGTTGGATTTACAGTCCAATGCATTTGACCGCTCTGCCACCCTTGCAAAAAGGATGGAGCTGGAGGAGAGATTTGAACTCCCGACCCGCGGTTTACAAAACCGCTGCTCTGACCAACTGAGCTACTCCAGCGCTACAAAAGAGTTTATTATAGATGCGGATGATAGTCAACAATTTACTTTTAATTAAATATTTATTAATCTGAAACATAAGATATAAACAAATCAGTAATGGTTGAACCAACCTTTGAAATATATAAAGGTTTTGTTTTTTATTACATCATTGGATTATTACTTTCAGGTCTGGTTTTCAACCTCATCATTAAGGTTCTAAACTTTTTTAAAGGTCGTAAGGTACTAGGATTTGATCTTTTATCGATTTACATCATTCAGCTACCTTTACTATTAGGAGTAGTTGGATCTTCGTTGATTATATGTAAACCTCAATTTTTTATGATCTTTATATTAATTGGATTTATTGGTATGGCTGCGGAGGCATTTTACTCATATTATTGGAGGATCTTTTATAATAAGGCAAACTGGATCTATACAATAGGGGGAATATTTTCAAACTTTACTAGTGTTGTAAATTTTTTGGCTTGGGGAGCTGGTTTTATGTTATATCTATCTGTGATGAGTTACATCTTCCCCAAAGTTTCTATAAATGAATTTATGCTCTTCTCAAAGCTTTTCTTAGCACAGACAATGATGATTCATCTTCTAATTGTAATTACATCAATAATATTTAGAGGCGTGAAAACTACAGGACTAGTAAATTATAACTTTTATAATTTTCTAACAATATCTTTTCCAATATTAGTACCTATTTTAACAACATCTGTAGCAATTTCTTGGAAATATCTATTTATTTCAGTTATTTTTGGCATTTTTACATTCGTTGTTGAATATCTTTATGGGAAATATATGAGAAGAAAAACAGGTAAAAAACTTTGGTTCTATAATTATCATACAATAGATAATAAGCATACTTCATATACTAATATCTTTGGGGGTATCACAGCTGCCTATCTTTTTATTTTTGTATTCTTTTTCCTAATAGATCTTCTTAGGTAGAAAATGTTTACTCCAACGATCCAAATTCTTCAAATAATTATTGGTAAATATTGTTTTTTGTGTGAACCGAAGAGGAAAATGTTAAAAAAAACACCCTAGTACTAGAGAAACCTTAAGAGCCCTACATAAGTAGGGTGGGTGTCCGCAATGCAGTCCCACGGGATTGCACGATTTTGAACGCCCAAATTGTACGCTACGGGGCTTAAGAGTTCCTCATAATCATACTAGGGTAATTCACTATACCAGTTATTCGTAAATATTTCAAATATCAGCGATATGAAAGCAATATATAGACATTTCAAATCTTCAATTTTTAAGCTGATCTGTGGGAAAAAACTTAATTTTATAACTATTTGTTAACAGTATGATCCATAAAAGTTTCTTATAATTTTGAAATACCCTGAAAAGTAAAGGACCAGAAAGTTTAAGGTATTAGGAATTCAACAAAAAAAGTCACACCTTTTATAAGAAAGCTCGAAAGAAGATTATTTAGTGGTAAGATCGGTAAAAATAAAAGTAAGATAATGTAAGCTGAGTAATCCTCCAATTTTTCCCAGTTGTATCTGAGATTTTTTGGAATGAACAATCGAGCTATTCTGTATCCATCTAATGGGGGGAGTGGAATTAGATTGAATAACATCAATGATATATTTACCCAGACAAAAATTGACATGAAAGCTAGTATAAAAGCAAATATTAATGAACCACCTAATGAGAAGATATTAATAATGTTATATATAACAGCTCCAATAATTGCCATTGCTAAATTGGATAGAGGACCAGCTAAAGCAGTTATTGCAGTACCTAGAACAGGGTTTTTGAAATTATATTCATTAATTGGAACAGGTTTCATCCAACCAAATCGTGCGAATATCATTACAATAAGTCCTAAGGGATCAAGATGGGCTAACGGATTTAATGATAATCTACCTTCCATTGTTGCTGTATAATCACCAAGAAGTTTTGCACTATAAGCATGCATGTATTCATGGACAGAACCAGCAATCAAAAATGCTGGTAATCCAAATATTATGTACTGCAATATATCTGACATGCAATTCTTGCGAATAACTTAAGTTTCTGATAATATCACCCTGACTTAAGCAATTCAACGAGAACTTGCTCTAGAAAGGGTTAGATTTAGTGATTGCTAGGTATTACATTTGATGTTTACGAAAAATGGCAAAATATTGTGAAATATGTGAAAAACAAACTGTAGCTGGTCATAGGATCCAGCATCATCACTCTATACAATGGAGGTTTAAAGCTCCAAAAAGTAATCGTGCCTTTAAACCGAATTTGAAAAAAGTTGATCTTGATGTTGATGGAAAGATCATGAAAGCTACTATTTGTATGAAGTGTTATAAGAAATTAAGAAAAGAGGCTGAAGTTGCTGCAGCTTAGGTGAAGATCTACTGTGTTTTATTCAGCAGGTTCTTTTCAAAGACCGAACTCACAAATTGAACAAATGATACGGGGCAGATAAGAGAGGCGTAAAAGCCTCTTTATCATTTTAGAGCTAAATAATTCTTCATTTGTCTCATAACTTGCATGATTCTTCATTTATATTTTCATGCATGCTAGAATCCATTGATTAAATTTCATTACCCTTAATGTGTTTGACAAGATATGGAGTTTTTTTACACACGATATAGGTATAGATCTCGGAACTGCCAATACTTTGGTATATTTAAGAGGCAAAGGAATTGTTATATCTGAGCCTTCCGTTGTTGCAATAGATAAAAATACGAAAAAAGTTTTGGCTGTCGGCACAGAAGCAAAGCAGATGATCGGGAGAACTCCAGCAAGGGTTATAGCAGCAAAACCTTTAAGAAATGGCGTCATATCAGATTTTGATATGACTCAGGCAATGATCCATTATTTTATTAATAAAGTTCATGCTTATTCTCCTAAGATTTTTAAAATTCCAAGACCTAGGGTTATAGTAGGCGTTCCTTCTTCAGTTACTGAAGTTGAAAGGCAAGCTGTTATTGATGCTTCAAAAACCGCAGGCGCAAGACAAGTATTTATTATTGAAGAGGCCATGGCAGCAGCAATTGGTGCAGGTTTACCTGTCGAAGAAGCTGCTGGAAGTATGATCATTGATGTAGGTGGTGGTACAACAGATATCGCAGTTATTTCTTTAGGAGATATTGTTGTTGATAAAACAATTCGAGTTGCTGGTGATGAGATGGATCAAGATATCATTGATTATGTCCGACATAAATATAACCTTTTAATAGGTGAAAGGACAGCAGAAGATGTTAAGATCGCGATCGGGTCAGCATCGCCAATGGAAGAAGAGAAAAGTGTCATTATTCAAGGTAGGAATCTATTAACTGGTCTGCCAAAGTCTGTTGAAGTATCAAGTATTGAAATTAGAGAGGCAATTCTAAACTCAATAGATAAGATCACAGATGCAGTAAAAGATGCAATTGAAGAAACACCTCCAGAGCTTCTTGCGGATCTATTAACAACAGGCGCCCATTTAGCTGGTGGTGGAGCATTAATTAGGGGTTTGGATAAGCTTTGGGAACAGGAACTCCAGATGCCAATTAAAATTGTAGATGAGCCAATATCTGCAGTGGCAAGGGGTACATCAATGATACTTGATCACATAGAATTGCTTGAAAGAATACAGAAATCTTGGGATGAAATGATATAGATGCATATAAGATTTTGTAGCATGATCTTTTCGATTTATTTATTAGATCCTGATAATGAGACCAAATAAAGACAATATTAGGATAGAAATAATATATTTTTTATCAGCCTTGATATTCATCATTGTTAATCTTCTTGGTTTTAGTAAAGGTATTTCGCAAACTATAAACAATATTTTTACACCTCTTATTTCTGTTGGGAGTGAGATTGGTAGTGGTTTAAAGAATGCATCAGATGCTGTGGTTTCAATAAAAACTATAAGAAATGAAAGGAATTCATTGCTTATTGAGAATGCTAACTTGAAAGCTCAAGTAGCACAGAGTAAAGATCTTGAAGATGAATTGAATATCCTTAGATCGAAATTAGATTATGACGACTCTTTATTTGATACCATACCTACAACAATTTTGAGTTGGGGATATGGAAATATTGATGGAAGTTTGATTTTAAATAGAGGTTCTCTTGATGGAGTGAAAGTTGGGAATTCTGTAACTATAGGAAATATTTTTATTGGTGTTATTAGAGAAACTAGTGATACGACATCAACTGTTCTATTACCGACAAATGGTAGTAGTACTTACGAAATTATTATTATTCCATACAGAGAGAATATGGCATTACAGGATAGAGCCTCAATAGAAGAAATAATTGACAAAGAAAGAGTACAAATTTGGAACGCGATTTCAATCGGAAGTAATGGAACAATAATTTTGGAAAATATTCCTAAAAATTCATCAGTTAAAGTAGGTGATCATGTGTTAATTTCCGATAAAGATATTCCTGAGCATTACTATTTAGGAGATATAAGTAAAGTAATTGTTGATCCTACTGATGTTCAGATTCGTGCTATTGTTGCTCAACCTTTAGAATTAAAGAAAGTCACTAAAGTATTAATTAATGTAATAGATGAATAATTTACTCATTTATACAATCTTGGTTTTATTCACGGCTTTTATAGAGTCTATTGCTCAATCTGCAGGGATAATTTCTTTTGCTATGATAATTTCTCTACTAGTTGTAGAAAATAATCGAACATGGCTATCTGTTGCTTTTATATCAATATTATCATTGATCTTGGATTCATTTTATTTCAATATTATAGGAACATTCTATCTTGCTGCAATTTCAACTGCTTTAATTCATTTACTATTAAAGAAGGTGTTACCATATGAAAATATCATTCTTCGTATACCAGTATTACTCATTTCGTTCATGCTTTTTCATATTTTGATATTTTACATAACAAAGATCGAAGGGCATGGATCTTCTATGCAACCTGATCTATTGAATTTTTTTGTAAGATCAATATTCGAAATGATCCTGTTCGCAGTTCTTTCCGTTGTTTTAGAAAGATTTTATAATAAAAGTGTAAATTCTGAGAGGATACAATTTTGAATCTATTACCAGAAGAAACAAAAGAACAAGAAATAAACCAATGGAATTTCATATACATCTTCCTTCTCATAGGAGTAGTTTTTTTTCTTATAGGAACAGCTCTAGTTCGTTTACAAATAGTCGAAGGCAGTAATTATGCAACTGCAGCGGATAATAATGAAATCGAATTAAGCTATGAATATCCTAAAAGAGGGGTGATCTATGATAGAGATGGTAATGTTTTAGCTGAAAACATTGCAGCAACAGATCTTTTTTTAGAGCTTGATCATTTTTTTGATGATGATGTTTTAAACGAGAAAAAGTTGGATCAAGTGATCGAAAAAATATTAGAAATAACAAAGGGTGAATGGAATTTACCTTTGTACTCAGCTGATCTAGAGGGATCAATTTCTGAGAGAATAGTCGCTAGGATCAATGAAATGGAGCTTGAGCAAGGGATATATGTTAAATACAGCGATTTACTGATCTTCTCTGATATTAGTAATGAGGAAACAATAAAAATTAAGGCGGAGAGAGATAAACTTCCTGGCGTTAAAATAGTTGAGGGTAATAAAAGGACTTATCCTGGAGGAGTACCATTTTCTCATATACTAGGATATATCGGAATAATTACTGCAGATGATCTCGAGAGTATTGATTATTTAGGATATGACGATTTTCTGGCTCTTAATGGATATAAGGATAAAGTAGGGAAAACTGGACTAGAAAAAGTTTACGACAAAGATCTTATTGGTGAAAAAGGTATCAATGCAATTGAAACAGATGTTTTTGGAAATGAAGTATCTGAATTATCTCGTTCAGTAGATCCAGTAGAAAATGGTAAGAACCTTCATCTATCGATCTCTTCTAAAGCACAGAACGAGATGTATAAAGTACTTGTAGCTGCAGTAGAAAAATATAATGCAACTGGAGGTGTTGGTATTGTAGAGGATGTTCAGACAGGTGAACTTTTAACAATGGTATCTGTACCATCTTATGATAACAACAGTTTTATAGGTGGAATATCTCAAGCAGACTATAATTTACTATTAAATAATCCTCAGTTACCACTATTGGATAGAACAATTTCAGCTCAGTTACCTCCTGGATCGACCTTTAAAACAATTGCTGCCGTCGGAGCTTTAGATTCTGGTGCAATAAATTTAAATACAATTTATGTTAGTAGGAGTAATTACACATTCTCTAATGGGGCGCCGTTCCAAGAGTATAGGGGAAGTGCTTATGGCGGTTTAAATATCATAGGAGCAATAACAAAATCCTCAAATATCTTCTTTTGCGAAACCATACGAAATTGGGATATTAATGAGTTAGTTGAATATTATGAAGGATTTGGGATAGGTTCGCCTACAAATGTTGATCTATTAGGAGAAATGCCTGGTAGATTACCATCACCAGAGAATAAGATCGAGCTAGCTAATACTCCGGGAATAACCTGGCTAGACCCTATTTGGTATCCTGAGGGTGATGGGTGTAACACAGTAATTGGGCAAGGAATAACTCTTGTAACTCCTTTACAAATGGTGAATTGGATATCTGCTATTGCGAATGGTGGAACACTTAATAATCCACATTTAGCAGTGAAACTTAGTGATGCAGGTGAATCTGAGAAGAAAATCGAATTTGATCAATTAAACAAGGATTTTGTTTCAGAATCAGCTTTAAAAACAGTGAGACAAGGTATGAGAAACGCTGTAGCAGGAGATGGTCGTACAATATATGCCTTTACAACATCGAAACTTAATATAGCAGCAAAAACAGGTACTGCTGAGTTCGGTGCTGTTAATGAAAAAGGAATTTATGAACACACACATGCTTGGGTTACAGGATTCTTCCCTTATGATGATCCAAAATACGCTTTTGTATTTCTTCTAGAAGATGGTGGAGAAAGCTACTATGCAGCAGAAGTTGCTCGTGGCTTTCTTGATTGGTGGGAGCAAAATATGGGTGAGTAGTTTACCTGATCTTTACGACTCTATAGATATTCATTCTACCATTAGGAGTCTGAAATTTAATTTCCTCTCCAACTTTTCTATCAATGAATTCTTTCCCGAAAGGTGATTCAAAAGAGAATTTATTTTTCAAAGGATCAGCTTCTATTGGATCTACAATTATCATTTCCAAATATTTTCGACTGAGTTTATCGAATAGAGTTACTTTTGAACCGATTTTTATTGAACTCGTGTTTATATTATTGTTGTGGATAACTGCTCGATTAAGGATCTCTTCCGTTTTATTAATTTCAATAATATTTTCTTCGATTAGCTTTAGCGAAACTGAGATCGCATCGGTTTCTCTATCATCACCTTCAGCAACTGCTCGTCTCCAAGCTTCGTTTAGTTCATCTGTTCGTAGACTTAATCTTTTTAATTTGTTTTTTAGCGATCTGATTTTTTGTGTAGATAGGTATATTGGTTCAGGTTCTTTTTCAGTATTTTCTTCTTTGTAAGTGTGAGCGAGCTTATATTTCATAGCCCTCTTTTTGATCCTTTTATTTAATAATTTGTTAATTTTTATAAAATCTTTTTGGTCTATCATTATCGTATGAAGAAAATAAACGACACAGAAATAAAATATATTCTTGCATCAAAGATCGACAATATGAATTTTGGTCAATCACATATCAGAGAATTATATGATCAATATGAATCCCGAGGTCACATTGATTTTAACGCTAAGATTGTACAAGAGTTTACATCGAAAATCAAAAATGAGGAAATAAATATTGTTGCTGATTGGGAACCTGAATATCCATTTTTATTAAAACAATTAAAAGATCATCCATTACTGATTTTTTGTAAGGGAGATATCAAACTTCTAAACAGTTTTTGTATAACAGTGGTAGGTACGAGGAGATCAACAATATATGGTCACAACCTAGTTGAGCATTTAATTAAGAATAATTATATCGGAGCATGTCTTGTTAGTGGTCTGGCGTATGGTATAGATTCTAAAGTTCATAGCTTATGCATTAGAGAGGGAATTCCAACAATAGCAGTAGTAGCAGGTGGCATAGATGTCGGATACCCAAAAAGAAATCAAACTTTGTATAACTCGATCGTAAGTGATGGTCTGATAGTAGCAGAATTTCCCCCCGGATTTTCGATCGGAAAGGGAATGTTCCCGATGAGAAATAGGATCTTGTCAGCATTATCGACAAGCTGTGTTGTTGTAGAGGCACCTTTAAAAAGTGGTTCATTGATCACAGCGAAATATTCTGCTGATCTAGGAAGAGAAGTATTCGCTTTTCCAGGTAATTTCGGTGTAAAGAATTCTGAAGGGTGTAATTACCTTATAAAAGATGGTGCAAATTCACTAATAACTGATGAGGATATAGAACTAATGTACAACACCTCAAAAGCTACTTATAATAAGTTGTTATCTTGACAAGGATTTTGAGTGGTTGTATTTTTGTGCAGGGTGTTTGGGTAAAATTTATACAATTATTATGGCAAATTTAGTAATAGTAGAGTCGCCCTCGAAAGCGAAAACAATAAAAAAATATCTCGGTAAAGGTTATAAAGTATTGGCGACTGTTGGCCATGTGATCGACCTGCCTAAGAATCAACTTGGAGTAGATATTGAAAAAAAATATGAACCAATGTTTATAACAATAAAAGGTAAGGGTAGTGTAATTAAGCAATTAAAAAAAGAAGTTCCAAAAGATGGAAAAGTATATCTTGCAATGGATCCTGATAGAGAAGGGGAGGCTATAGCTTGGCATGTTGCGAATACTCTAAAG
>CAZINM010000002.1:0-4822 GCA_964540605.1 uncultured Candidatus Saccharibacteria bacterium | reverse complement strand
TGTAGCAAACACATTAAAATTAAAAGATCCTGATAGGATCGTATTTCATGAGATCACAAAAAATGCTATCCAGGAAGCTATTGGTAAACCTAAAAAGATAGATCAAGATCTTGTACAAGCTCAGATTGCACGAAGAGTTTTAGATAGGCTTGTAGGTTACCGAGTTTCAGAAGTTTTATGGAAGAAAATTTGGTACGGTTTATCAGCGGGAAGAGTCCAGTCGGCCGCTCTTAGATTGATCGTAGAACGAGAAAAAGAGATAGAGGCATTTATTCCAGAGGAGTTTTGGAAGATCAACGCCTTGTCACATACTAAAGATAATAAACCCTTTAGCACTTTATTGAGCAAGATCAACGATAAAAAAGCACTGATCACAAGTAAAAAAGAGTCAGATCAAATTGAGAAAGATCTTCTTGGAGAAGAATTGATCGTTACAGATGTAAAAGTCAAGAAAGTATCTAAAAATCCATATCCACCATATACCACATCAACACTTCAACAGTCTGCTAATAATGTTCTTGGTTACGCGTCAAAGAAAACAATGGGTCTAGCACAAGCTTTGTACCAGGCGGGGTATATCACATATATGAGAACAGATTCGGTATACATGGCAGATCAAGCTATTGAAGCAATAAGAAAGGAGATAGAAAGAGTTTATGGTGATAAATATCTACCTGAAAGTCCAAGATATTACAAAAATAAAAGCAGAAATGCTCAAGAAGCTCATGAAGCAATAAGACCTACAGACTTATCAATAAATGAACAAGATATTAAAAAAGAATTAGGTGATGCACACATAAAACTTTATCGTATGATCAAAAATAGAGCTATAGCATCGCAAATGTCTAACAGAGAATCAGAAATACTCACAATAAAGCTTACTGCTGTAGGAAATAGTGGTAAAAAATATGAATTCTCACTTGGAGCAGAGAAAGTGCTTTTTGAAGGGTTTAGAAAGTTATTAAAGGGTGGTCATGTAAAGGATGAAGAAAATATGATCGAATTAGAGGAGATACATAAGGAGGATAAATTCGTAATAAACGGTTTTGATAATCAACAACAATTTACTAAACCAAAACCTCGATATACTGATGCCTCTTTAGTTAAAGCACTAGAAGAGTATGGCATTGGTCGTCCATCTACTTATGCAACAATTATTAGCACAGTCCAAGATAGGGGATATGTAGAGAAGATTGGTAAAAGTCTGAAACCGTTAGATGTAGGTGTCGTTGTAAACCATTTTCTTCAAAATAATTTTTCCAGACTTGTAGATTACGAATATACGGCAGGAGTAGAAGACAGGTTAGATAAGATATCAGAAGGGAAAGAAGAGTATTTTGCATTCATTGATAAAGAATTTAAACCTTTAGTTGAAGATATTGATAAAGCGATCAAATCTGTAGAAAAAGATGATGTGGTAATACTTGGTGATTCTGATGAAAAATGTGAGAAATGCGGTTCTAATATGGTTGTCAGATTAGGAAGATATGGGAAGTTTCTTAGCTGTGTAAAATTTCCTGAATGCAAAGGAATGAAGAGTATTAATGGTGGGGTTGAAAATATTGATCTTGAAAAATATCATAAACCTGAAGAGTGTCCGAAGTGTGGAAAGGAACTTGTTTTAAAAAGTGGAAAGTATGGACAATTCTGGGCATGTGTTGATTATCCTGAATGTAAAGGAACAGTACCTATGTTATTAAATGAAGAGTGTCCTGAATGTGGTAAGAAGCTTGTTGAAAGAAAGAGTAGGTGGGGTAAGAAATTTATAGGTTGTAGTGGTTATCCAGATTGTACTTACATAAAAAAGTCAGAGAAGAGTTCAAAAGATAGTGAAGATAACGAGGATCAAGAAGATACAGATGTCTAGTCAATTAGGTAAATAAGAAGTTTGATTTTTTAAAGCTAATGAACGAAGCATTTCTAATATTTATTATGATCTTTTGACAATTCGTTTCGGCTTTAAGCTTTTTTAGATGAATGTTTTTTCCAGATCTCATCGTTGTTTATTCTTTTATAAAGTTCTTCTCTAATAATATCCACCATCGGTTTATCATATTCATCTGAAGCCCATTGGAGGTAATGAACTAATTCAGGGGTTAGATTTAATAAATACTTAGTGTTAAGTATCTTTTTACTTATTTCTATGAACTGTTTGATGAGAGTTGATAATTTATCTTTTTTATACTCCTCGAAAAACACCTTGTTTTTTTTATTCCCATGAGCCTTTAATAAGAGAGGCACTTTCGATCTTGACGATTTCTCAATATTAAATAGTATCAATAACGGTTTTTTATACTCGATCACTTTGCCAATGATCAATCCAATGGTTGTGCTACATTTTGTAGCTTCAACTATGACAATATCTGCTTTCTGAATGATATTCTTTACCTTTTTATAAATATGATCCAGCTCATTTTTGGATTTTATATTGTTGTCTTTAAAATATGTATCATCAAATTCAGTTTCGTTTTTTTCTATAATTTTCTTTATGTGTTTTAATACTCTTAAGAGATCTTTATCTGTGCGATTCCCAAAAAAAGCTACTCTCATAATAGATTTATTGAAAAATATTCATGTACATTCTTTTAATAATAGAGCATAGAAAACTTGATGGATTGAAAATTTTATTAGATGTGTTCCTTAATTCAATTTGATACTGCTTTATTCTACTACTTTAAACTTTTTTAACATATTCTTAATATCTTCTTCTTATAATTATCTATATATGAAGCCAAGAGAGAAGACAATTGAAAGAGGTATTTCATCTCTAACTGATATAGAAGTTATCTCTATGCTGATAGGAACTGGATGCAAAGGTAGAGACTATAGAAAAGTTGCCAGTTCAGTAGCGAAATTCTTAAAAAATATGACAGATATGGGAGAATTTAATATCACAATAGATGATCTCACAAGGATCCAGGGCATTGGTAAAGTTAAAGCATTGGTTATTCTAGCTGCAATAGAGTTAGCTCGACGATATAATATTCAAAGAGATGAATTTAAAACAAAACTTTCAACTAGAAAGGATGTAGCTGATCATCTGGCATTTATTGCAGAAAATAAGCAAGAGAATCTTTTTGCAATATCAGTTAACACAAGGTATGAATTGATAGCTAAAAAAAGGATAGCTTTAGGCAGTATGGACAAATTGAATATCTCTATAAGAGATATTATTAGATTTGCCCTAGATAGAAATGCTTACGGATTAATACTTGCACACAATCATCCCTCAGGAGATCCTACCCCAAGTGAGCAGGATATGAATGTAACAAAAAAGATCAAAGATGCCTGTGCATTAATGGATATAGATCTGATCGACCATGTGATAATCTCAAGAGGTGGTTGGAGAGGAATTGACCTTTAAGGCATATATCAGGTAAATTTATATTGTTCAGATTAGCAAACATGAAATGTCAAAATATAAAGCTTTATTAGTTGATCTTGACGACACATTAATAAGATCTAGTACTCTTTATAGTAGAGCTACTAAATTTGTAGCTACCTTCTTAGCAAGAAGGTACTCGTTAGATCTCGAACCTTTTTTTTCTCTTGTAATGGAGAAGCATTTAATAGTTCAAAGGAATTTTCCTTCAGTTCATACCCGTCATAGTAGAATTTTGGTTTTTAGAATGGCGCTAGATGAAGTTGTAAAAAATTATGATCTTTCACTTTTACCTGAGATCGAGGATCTTTACTGGGATTTTTTCATTTCACACATATCTCTTTATCCTGAGGTAGAAAGTACTTTTAGGGCGTTACGCAAAGCTGGTATAAAAATTGCGATCGTCTCAGATGGAAGTTTAAGTTTGCGTATAAAGAAAGCTAAAGCCGCAGGATTACTTCACCTAGTAGATCAAGTGATCGCATCTGAAGAGGTAATATTTGAGAAGCCATTCAGTGCAATATTTACACTTGCTTTGTCTCGATTAAATCTCGAACCATCTGATGCAATAATGGTTGGGAACAATTTTAAAAATGATATACGGGGAGCACAAATGTTAGGTATTAGGACAGGACTTTTTGATCCACCTGAAGATGGAAATGTAGAAGGGCAGGATGGTACGATAAAAGCTGATTTTGTCATAAGTAAGTGGCCTCAGGTTCTGGCAGAGTTCGGTATTGAAGCACCTCAGCTTAAAAAGTAAAAAAATAGAAATAAAACTTGTTTTAATCAATTTAGTTTGATATCATCACTTGAAATCTCTTAGAGATTGCGAATTTCCTGGCTTTATGCCTGCAATCTCAGTATAAATTTAATAAGGAAAAATATGTCAGAAGAGAGAACAAATATTACTATTCCTTCTTTAGAGGAATTTTTGCATGCTGGTTCCCATTTTGGTCACAGGTCTAGTAGGTGGAATCCTAAAATGAAGCAGTATATATATGCTGAAAGACAAGGGGTTCACATTATAGATCTTGTTAAGACTATGAAGCTTTTGAAGAATGCTTTAGAAGCAATACAAACAAATGCTGATAAAGGTTCAGTTCTACTTGTAGGTACAAAGGGTCAAGCAGCATCTATGGTTCAAAAAATTGCAGAAGAGAAAGGTGCTTTTTATGTAAATACTAGGTGGCCTGGTGGACTTTTCACAAATCATAAGATGATAATAAAGAGTGTATCCAAGCTGATCAATATGGAGGAGGAGCTTGCCAATGGAGCAGAAGGACTTGTAAAAAAAGAACAGCTATTGCTTGAGAGAGAAGTTGCAAGATTGAACAAGTTATATGAAGGTATTAAGTTCATGGATAGACTTCCTTCTTTGATAATTGTTATTGATAGCAAACTTGAAAAGAATGCGATCAATGAAGCGAGAAATGTCGG
>CAZINM010000001.1:0-39778 GCA_964540605.1 uncultured Candidatus Saccharibacteria bacterium | reverse complement strand
AAGAATATCATGTGAGAGGTTTGGTAAGAATACTCGATGAAGAGATAAATGCTGTTCGAAGAGAGCTCCAAAATCTAGAAGCTTCAGAGCTTTTAATATCGAAAAAAAGAGGGAATAAATTATTCTATTTTTTGAACGATAAAAGTCCCTATTTAACTATATTAAGAGATCTTTTCTACATTGATAGAAAAGATGTTACAGATATTCATAAGATATTATCATCTGATGATAGGATCCAAACCGCTGTTATTACTGAGAATTATCTAAAAAATGATTATCAGAATGATTACGACATTGATATGTTGATCCTTACAGAATCAAATGTTAATGATATTGTAGGTTTACTGAAATCTGTTGAAGAAAAAGTTGGTAAAGAGTTAAGGATAACGGTATTAAAACCTTCAGATATTGAATTCCATCACAAAAAGCGAGATGATTTCCTTCTAAATATTCTTAGAGGAGATAAAATTATAATAATTGGAGATCAAAGTAATCTTATTTAACTAATATGATATGAAAAGAATACGAATTAAAAGTAATCCTAAATTAAAAGCTTCAATCGCTCGATTTTTAAAAAATATACCTTTAGCAATTTTTGCAGCCTCAATAATTATTGCTTTACTAATCTCTCTACCATTTACTGAGAAATATATTGATTGGATGAGCTTTAATCTAAATCCAAAAGATAATGATTACAACTTAAAAACATACATCTTACAGGTAAATGTTTCCGATGAGGCTTCTGCTGATAATGAAGTGAATGAGGTGAAAAATATAATCAATAAAAGATTAGATCGATACGGTGTTGAAGTTACAAGGTTCTATGATCATCAAGTTGAAGAAGAAGATTTTATAGAAACAGATACAGACATTGATACTGAAGGATCAGAAGAGGTTGTATTATCTGAAACAGATAGTGCTGTAGATGAAACTCAAGATGCAGAAACGACTGAAAATGAAGATCCATTATTAGTGAATGATCTGAATGAAAATGAACCATCATTAGGAGAGGAATCAGATCTATTAAGTGGTGATGATCAAGAAGTAGATAAGGTGAAAAAATATATAAAAGTTGTTGTTGAGACATCAAAAGATCTTACTTATGTAGATACCCTAGTACGAGCTCGTAACGATCTCGAGATCGTCACACCGAAAGAAGATGCAGTTTTCGACGATCCGGAGAGTCCTATTGCTCAATACTTACCTGAAAATTATGATAAGTCTGGATTCGATAGAAATTCTTTCCGCAATATTGCGATCAAAGAGCTTCCAACTAGTACAGGTGATAGTGCTTATTTCTCGATTTATAAAGTCAAACTTATAAACAGGAGTAGTTTTTTCAACCTAATGGATAAATATGCAGGACAAATGATCGGAATAGAGATCGATGGCTTTGTGACACCTTATTATGTACCAACCCAATTTGATAAAGATCTTTCAAATGGTGGCTCGTATAATCCTGAATTTGCTCCAGTTGTTGGGCAAGATCCTGAAGATGCCAAATTAGCAAAGATCCTTTTTAATTCAGGAGTTATTGAAGCAGATTACGAGGTATATGAGGAATCAACTGAAGGTGAATTAACAATTCCAAATATCGATTACATGACAGCATTCTTTGTTATGCTAGGTGCAGTGATCTTGCTAACACTTTTTCTCGCTTTTAATAATAAAAGCCTTTATAGAAGTACAATTTTTATATCAACAGTATTATTCACAAATGCTATTTGGTTCGTTATTTGGAAATTCTTCACAATAAAGGTTGATCTACCAATTGTTGTTATATCTGGAGCATTATCTCTGACTTATATCTGTTTACTTACATTCTCTCGAGATAAACTACATTCGATCAAAATCCAATATTTGATCGCTTTATTATTACTAACTCTCCTCTCTAGTGGATTCCTCCATCTAGCGATGTTGCAGCTTTTTATTATATCGTCTATAGCTACTGTAATGAGAGAATTGCTTATCTGGTTCACAAATAATATGAGATATCTGATACAGAAATGAATTACATAAACAATGTTTTAAATATTTATACAGATCATGAGCTACTTAAGTTCGTTCTATTGATAATCTTGCTTTGCATCCCTATGTCCCTATATTTCTATTTCAAAATAGCCTCAAAAAAATTATTCTTATTTTCCATGCTTTCCCAAATAGTTCTATTATGCCTTTATCTTGTTATTGCACTAATTAATGAGCTCTATTTCGCCAGTATTACGACAGGACTTAATCAAATTGGCCTTATATCAGTACTATTAATTAATTCGTTAATGCTTTCAAAATACGGTTTTGACATGATCTCTGGTCTAGGAAAAAAGAATTTCGATCCCGATGTGATAAACAGAGCTCATTTTAAAAATTCAATAAATACAATTATTATAATGATGATCTTGGGTGTATCTATAGGGTTATTCATTCCTTCCCCAGTTGGTCAGATAATACTTTCGATCTCTTTTACAGTCATTGTAATAACAGCTTTAAACCATATTATCGTTAGAAAGATATTTCCAGATACAGATGGATCTAAAAAATAAAACAATTCCACCGATCATTGTAATTGGTGGATCTACTGCAACAGGAAAAAGTGCCATAGGTATATCATTAGCAAAAGAATTTGGTGGTGTAATAATCAACGCAGATTCAAAACAGATCTATAAAGAGCTAAAGATTGGGACTGCAAGACCTCAACCTGAGCAGGTCTTGGATAATAAATGGGTGATCAATGGTATCGATCATTATCTTTATGGACACATATCGATTTCGAAGCAGTATGATCTAAAAAGGTATCAAAGCGAATGCTTTTCTATTTTATCTCAACTAGATCCCAACAAACCAGCATTTTTAGTTGGAGGCACAGGATTATATATCAACTCTGTGATCTATAATTATGATCTAGGCCAGCAAGATAAGAAAGAAAGTTCAAATTATGAGAATTTTTCGATCTCCGAACTTCAACAATTGCTTGGAGATGATCTATATAAGCTAAACAATAGTGATAAGAATAATAGAATGCGCTTAATTGGAGCAATTAGAAGAGGCGTTGATCCTAAAAGGTCAGAAGAATTGAATCATCTTTTCCTACTTATAGATAAGCCCAAAAATATTTTAGATGAGCAGATATTTCAAAGAACTATGAAAATGTTCGAAGATGGCCTACTTTCAGAAGCAGAGATCTATAAAAAAGAGATCTTAAATGAAAATAAAAATTTCAATATTATTGGTTATCAGGAATTTAAAGAATATTTTGAGAATAAAATATCATTAGATGAAGTAAAAGGACTGATCATAAGGCACACTATCCAATATGCTAAAAGGCAAAGAACATGGTTCAGGAATAAGACAAAGCATGAAAAAGTTACAAATATCTCAGAAGCTAGAAGATATA
The DNA here is from genome assembly GCA_964540605.1 of uncultured Candidatus Saccharibacteria bacterium. Taxonomy (GTDB): domain Bacteria; phylum Patescibacteriota; class Dojkabacteria; order SC72; family JAHDCA01; genus CAZINM01. Next base: position 36,387 of record CAZINM010000001.1, on the reverse strand, counting down.
TAAAAAGTTTCCTTCATAATTAGAACTTTAGGTGGCAAATCTCTTGATCTCTTTTATCTGACCATCTTTACTTTGTAAAACGCTCAATCCATTGAATTTAAATTTCACTTTAGAAATTGAGGTTAAATTGAATTCTTGGATTGTGTTAACTAGATTATGATATTCCTGGTCAGAAAGATCTTTAGATATCCTACCAATCCTCACACAAGGATCAAATGATCTAACTCTCTTGATATTAAGCCTTTTTGCAAGATCATAAACAATATCCCTAAGCTGGTCAGACCCTTCACCTACTTGAAGTGAAACAAGTTCGCGCATATGACCTGCCGATCCTAACTTAACATGATCGATCGCAAGATCGAAAGGTTTTATGTGGTATCTTCTTAACACCCAGTTCCTTAAAAACGACCTTATAGGATTGCTCGCGCCACTTAATTGAAAAAGCTCAATATGATAATAGTTTGGATTTATGTGAATCACCGGTATACCCTGAGAGTCGATCAATTTTACGACCTCAATTGCTACATTATGCATCTGATTTTTGAAAGACCTCTCAGGGTCAATACCAAGTTTTAATGACATTCGGCTAGGATTTCTTAATTAGATCCTTTCCAACAAATTTTCGAAGCACCTCAGGTACAGTTATTGAGCCATCTTTGTTTTGATAAGTTTCGACAATAGCAACCATTAACCTACTTGTCGCTAATCCTGAAGCATTTAATGTGTGCATGAATCTTGGCTTACCACCTTCAGTTGGTTTAAAACGCATATTCCCTCTTCTAGCCTGATAATCTCGAGCATTAGATATCGAACTTACTTCAATATACCTTTCTAAATATGGAAGATATACTTCAACATCATAAGTTCTAGCCATTCCTGCAGAACAATCTCCGGCTGCTAATTTAACAATATTGTGGTGTAATCCCAATTTTTTAACTAGATCCGAAGCCTTGTTAACTAACTCTAAGAAGGCCTCTTCAGAGCCAAAATCAGTTGTATATTGGAACATCTCAACTTTATTGAATTGATGCATTCTCATTAAACCCCTTTCATTAGCACGATAACTCCCAGCCTCTCTTCTATAGCATGGAGTATATCCAAAAAGTTTCTTAGGAAGATCTTTCTCTTCAATAACCTCATCTTTATAGAAGTTAGCTAGAGCCGTTTCTGCCGTTGGTAGCAAGCAAGATCCGTCTTGTGTCCAATAAACATCCTCCCTAAATTTTGGTAATTGTCCTGCTACATAAGCAGCATCTTCTGTTAACAGATGTGGTGGTAATATAAATTCAAAGCCATCTTTAACATGCTCACTAATGAAAAATTGGATCAATCCAAATTCTAGTAATGCTCCATCTCCTCTATACATAGCCATTTGAGCTCCGCCCATTTTTGCCGCTCGATCAAAATCAAACAAAGACAACTCGTCACCAAGTTGAATATGATCTTTTATCTCGAAATCAAACTGAGGCTTTTCTCCATAAGTTTCAATTACTTCATTATTCTCCTTCTCTCCAGCAACAACATCTTCATCTGGTATATTTGGAAGAACTTCAACTAGACTGTCCAATTTTTCACTTTCAGTTCTTACCAATTCCTCAGCTTCTTTAACTTCACCTGCCTTTGTTTTAAGCATCTCGATCAATTCTTTGAATTCAGCACTTCCCTTTTCTACTGAAGCCATCTTGTCGTTATAAGAATTCTGGTCTGCTCTTAATTTCTCATAATCTCTTTGCAGATCAACCTTTTTCTTATATGTTTCTAAGATAGTATCAAGGTCAAGAGATGCTTTATCCATCCTTTTAAGCAGAGCTCTCTCAACTTCATCTCGATTCTCAACAATTCTTTTTATATCTATCATTTTATTTATTTATCAATTTAAAGATTAACGAAGTCCAAGTTTGTCCTTGATGCCGATCATTGCGTCTATAACATTCCTTATATGCTGGTCCAGATCGATATTTAGTTCTTCAACCCCAATTCTTATATCATCTCTATTAACTCCTTTAGCAAACGCTTTATCTTTCAATTTCTTTTTGACTGAACTTACTTCTAGATCTGATAACTGGTTAGGCCTTGGTAATGCACAAGCGACAATAAATCCAGTAAGTTCGTCAACAGCAAAGAGAGTCTTCGCCATCAAGGACGGACGTGACAGTGGCAATCCTCCATCAACATGTCCAATAATAGATTGAATTACTTCTTCTCCTACTCCATGCTCTCTAAGTAGTTGATATCCCCATTCAGAAGGATGCTCATTGCCCATTTTTTCATAGTCAAAATCATGGAGAAGGCCAGCTATTGCCCATAAATCTTCATCTTCACCAAATTTTTGCGCATAGGATCTCATAGCTGCTTCAACTGCATACATATGCTTGATCAAATTCTCATTCTTTGTATATTCACGAAGTAATACTTCTGCTTCATCTCTAGTCATAATATATCTACCTTATAAGTAATCTGTATATTATAGAATATTTTACAAAGTTTATCTTATAAAAAGTGAGACTTTTCTATCCGCCGGAGCTTGTATAAAATCTAATGCAATAATGCCAGAAACTTCTTGAAATAATTAATAAGATCAAAGAAACCAGAAAACCTAGAACTATATAAGACCAATCAAATGCTCCTGAGAGTATTCTACTTGGTACTGCAGCAATAAATGCAACGGGAAATATTGAGTAGAGAACATATCTTACAACTTCTGAAAAAATATCGATCGGAAAAGATCCTAATCTTGTAAGACTTTTAATTAGCTCCATAAGACCATTCTTTACGGACAGGAAATTCACTGCTGCAACAGCTAAATGGATACAAAACCAAACAATGAAGCCTATCAGGATCGCTACTAAATAACCTACTACTGAACTTAGTGTTATGCTGGCAGGATTTGTAACAAGATAGTAACCGATCAAAACTACTCCAGACAAAGATCCTATTGCATCATCAAGGAAGAATTCAGACATAGAAGCGGAAAATATAGACCCAGTTGGTAATAAAAGTAAGAAATCAAACTCTCCTTTAAGTATTTTTTCTTCTATCCTCCAAAAATTTATATTAAAGATCCCCCAACTAAGATAATTAACGAAATTGAAAGTTCCGAGCAATAAATAATACTCACTCATAGACCATCCTTTAACATATTCTGTACCTGCATATAAAGATTGGACCAATAATATCTGTAAGGCAACGATCAATACCATACGAACCAGTTTTGAAGCAAATTCGAACTGATTGGACATGCTTTTGCTCAAACTTTTATTTACAACAGATATCCAGACCCTGAAGTAATAAAATGGAAATTTTGCTAGCCATTTAAATAATTTCATATACCCTCTGACTCATATTTTTTAATCGCAATTTTGTAAACAATATTATAGAGCACTATAAGTACAATAAGCCAAATAATTGAGATCAGAAAGCCTCTTTGAACTTGTGATACAGAAAGATCATCGCTAATTATCTCAATAGGGAAAGATAATGTATATCTAAATGGTAAGACCTCGAATAAGAAGAATGTCCCGACAGCTAGCACTTTCAATGGAATATATTCCCCAGATAGAATTGATAAAAAATTAACATAAAGAGCTCTTAATCCAACGATCTGTTTTATGAAAATAGCTAGTAAAGCGAATATATTACCCAATACAAAATTCAAAGCGAAACCGATACACAAAGAGAAAAAGAAAAGAATTAAAGAATTCGGATCTATTACATAGTTAAGATGATCCTTTAGAAGAAAGTTTCCAACGATTATTAATGGAAGCATAATTACTATTCTTAATGTTCTTACAGCTAGGCTTATACCAAACATCTCTGAAAGGTAATTAAATGGGCGAACAAGATATTTTGAGAAATCTCCTGCAATAATTGAATTTGAAACAAATTGTATAGACCAATCCTGAGTTAAACGAGATACTATCATTACCATAAAATAGTAGGAGATCATGTCACCAGCTGTAAAATCTCTTGTTCCAGTCATTGCAACTGCCGACCAAAGAACAGCGAAGATAATAGGCTGGATAGTATCAGAAATTACCCAGATCAAAACTTGCCATTTATAAGCAAACTCGGAAGAAAGTGCCAATCTGAATTCAACAAATGCCACACTTGCAAACTGTACTAGATCAGTCATTTTGCCACTCCTTTCAAGTTTTTTTTACTGACTTTCTTTGTGGTTAAACTTTTATCTATAAGATCCGTTTTATGTTCGTCTTGTTTCCTTTCTTTCACTTTCTTTCGAACTTTTTCTTTTTCTGGCTTGTTTCTATTATCTTCCATATTTTTATCCGTTTGTTCTTTCTCCAATTCCTTCAATTTCCACATAAACAAGCGACCTTTATTTTTTGCATTAGGATAATCTATAGCAAAAGAGAAAGCTTGATCCATCAAAGTTCTTGGCTTTTCTTTTGCTAATTTAATATAAAGCGATGCTTGCTTAGTTTGACCCAGTTTAACCGCAATCCTGTATCCGTAATCTTGAAATTCTTTTGTGACATATTTATGTCTTTCAGCAATATCACCAACAAAACTCTCTTTTGATCTGAGCAGATCTTTTACAGACTCCATATGAGATCCAATTTCACACAAATTATTCTAAGGTTTAGGAAGTCTTTCAAAAACATTTCTATCACCATATTGATCAAGGAACTTCTCCGCATCACTTTGATCTCCTTTTTCAAGAAGATCTATTGTTATTCTAGATAGAAATTCGATGTCCTTAGCAAGTCTAGTGAAATCAATAGCAACTTTTGAATCCCTATTTACTAACGCGCCACTTTCGAAGAGTCTATTAAATAGAATTGCATCACCAATTACATAATCGTTCAATTCTCCAGTCTCTCGGAACTGATCACACATATCAATAGCAAAAATTAGAAGGGAAGCTAACAAATACCTATACTCATCCAAAGAGATCATTCCATTTAGAACATAATATTTTGCGCTATCCATACCTACAAGATCTGCATTAAGTTCTCTTACATAATCTATATGCTTACCCAAACGATCTGCCATACCTTTGAATTTCACAGTACCTTCAGCAATTTCATGCAAAGCAATCCCTTTAAACATCGCAATTTTCATCTGATCAACAGAATCTCCTAAATCGTCACCAACTACAAAAGGTAGCAAAGGTTTATGAAGTTTCTCAAATTTTTGATCCATCGATGTTGTATATACAGAAACTTTAGTCCCATACTTTTCAACAAGTTCTGGCTCATTTGGAAGATTTGTACTTGAAACTAAAAATTTTGACTGCCTTCCAGCAAACATCATTACTTGATCAATTCGGATATATATATCTACAGGAGTGATCTCTGATCCTACAGAAGTTTCTGGTTGTTTTAAATGGATGTTCCTCATAACCTCAACCATCTGCGACATCTCTTTAGTTGGTTCCTTTTGAAGAACTCTTAGATTATATTGGAAGGTCTTTTTCTTACCTAATAATTTATCCTCATAAGTTTCAAGAGGACCACACAAGAATTCAATTCTGCTTTTATTGGTTAAATATGCTACTAAAGCCTCTTCAAAATTGTTCGATCTAAACGACTCAATTATTTTATCTATATATTCATTTAACATTTTATCGCTTGAACTTTCTTTTGCTAATAAAAGCTCTTTATAGAAAAGTTCTAGATCATCTTTATATGCTAAAGAATAAGGGGTTGTGACAAATTCATCACCCTCTTTCGTAACTACTGTATATGCAGATAAAATATTTGGATCATCTTTTGCAGCATCAAGAACCTCTTCTTCTGTAACATCTTCTGGATACAATAAAAGATCACCTGTAAGAGGATCTATCTGTTTCTCCCAAATAGCATGGATCACCTCACCAGCCTTGATCAGATGCTCCAGAACCTTCTGCTCATCCTTTTCGAAAGCACTTTTATCAAAGTCAAAATATCTAACAGAAGCCATAGATTTTTGTACTTATTTTATTTTTAATACCCTATACTCTTTTGATATCAAACCGACATCAACCGTAACCGAATCACCGATCCTATGACCAATCAATGCTCTCCCAACTGGAGATTCATCTGAAATTTTATTCTCAAGAGGGTTAGCTTCGATCGCAGAAACGATCAAGTACTCTTCCTCGAACTTATCGAATCCGACAACTACTTTACTACCTAATTTAACCTCATCTAAACCTTCTTTGTTGCCTTCGACGAGGTCGTAGTCAGATAGAATTGTTTTGATCTCGGCGATCCTTCTCTCAAGATATCTTTGATCTTCAAAAATATCCGAGAATGTCGAGTCATCTTGATCATTTGGAAGACTCCTTAGCCAATCGAGGCTATCAGCGATCTCTTCTCTTCCTTTAGTCTCCAAATTTTTTAATTCACTTTTTAGTTCTTCTACTTTTTGGGCAGACAAAACATATCTTTTCTCTGTCATGTTCTGAAATTTACAAGTTATATCAACCAGAAAATCTTAATCAGAACCCATTGTATTATATCTATAAATGAGTCCGATTTGAATGTCCTAAAAAAACTTTAGTGTGGCTTCTTTAGGAGGTCCGGACGCTTCCGTTCAGTCTCGATCTTGGATTCATCTTCACGCCATGAAGATATATGTTTATGATTGCCAGATAGAAGCACTTCAGGTACTTTCCAGCCTTTGTACTCTTCTGGTCTTGTATATTGGGGATATTCTAAATAATTGTTTTCGAAAGATTCATTTTGAACAGATTCATCATTCCCTAGAACACCTGGGATATTTCTAACTAAAGAATCGATTATAACAAGTGAAGATAACTCTCCTCCTGAGAGAACATAATCTCCTATGGATATTTCAAGATCAGCTAAATGCTGATGTACGCGCTCATCAAAACCTTCATAATGGCCACATAGAAATACCACCTGATCTATTGAATTGTATATTTTGTTGTACATCTCTTTAACTAATACTTGGTTTAACACTTTTCCTTTCGGGGTTGGCAATATAACAAGAGATCTGTCTTTTTTAATATCTGACAAAGCTCTGTCTACGACATCAACCTTTAATATCATACCAGCTCCACCACCATATGGTCTATCATCTACAGATCTATGTTTACCTACAGCCCAATTTCGCAGATCATGGACAACGAATTCAACATTGCCACTTTCTGCACAAATTCTGTATATTCCATATTCAAGAAAACTCCTCACTTGATCAGGGAATATTGTTAAGATATCTATCTGCATCTGATCTGCCTCATATTTAAAGATCTGGTACCGCCACAGGGAATCGAACCCTGATTGCATGGTTGAGAACCATGTGTCCTAACCATTAGACGATGGCGGCATAATTGATCCGTTTCAAAAAAACTTTTATAAAACTGAAGCGATTTTATCATATGAGGCAATTATTCACCACCCTAAAATAAGATCATTACTATTGTTATGCAGTTGATGTTAGTATAAAATCTTCAGGTTACAAACTTAAAATACTTGTTAGATAAATGACAAAAAGAAATAATAAATACAAAATGACAGAAGATGGTCTTTTGGAACTTAGAAAAGAATTGGAAATGAGGATAAATAATAAAAGGGCCGAATTAAAAGATATGATCGAAAAAATGAGAGAGAAAGGAGATCTTAGTGAAAATGATGGTTATACATTAGCTCTCGAAGATTACGAGTCGAATGAAAGAAGACTTGCACAGTTAACTGACTTAATCGAAAATGCAGAAATTATCGAAACTAAAAAAGGAACAAAAAATAAAGCAGTTATAGGTTGCGAAGTTAAGGTTGAAATAAACGGAAAAGAGATCACATATACACTTGTTGGACCTTCCGAGGCTAATCCTCTACAAAATAAATTATCAGCGGAGACACCAATTGGTAAAGCGATAATTGGAAGATCTGCTGGTGAAGAGTTCGAAATTGAGTTACCCATGTCTAAACAGAAAGTGAAGATCGTTTCTATAATTTAGGCTTTCTTCATTGATCTTTAAGGATGAACAATAGTTCCTGATTCCAAAACATTTTGGAGGTCATTCTCTTTATCAATATTAACACCGCCAGAAAGCATATAAGTGATTCCTTTATTAGCACAGAATTGTGCACACAAGACATCGATCGGAACACTCAAATTAGGCTGATGCTCAGACACACCAGGTACAATACCAAATTGAGAGAAGTAATCTGACCATGTTAATTCCATAATTGGTCTAGCTCCAGGATCTTTTGAGGGATCAGCTGTATATATATGATCGATATTCGAAAGTTTATAGATCTTTTTCAATCCCATCACATGAGCTAGAACTGCGGCATCCATATCTGTACTCCAGCCCTCTTTAAATCCACCCATTATCAAAATCTGCTCGGTATCATCAATTATCAATTCTAATACCTGGCCTAATGATTTTGGAACCTTCACTTTTTTATCATTAACAATTGTCCTTAAAACTTCAGCATTACAATCTGTTACAGCCATACCAATCCTATGCTTATTTTCTACTGCTATTTCAAAAGAACCGATCTGATTCACCAGATGTCTAGACATTTTTCCACCTCCCACAATGATCACAATGCTTTTATACCTCTGTCTTGCCTTTTCAAACCAAATTAAAAATTTATTCAAAAATGGCATATTTAGATCAAGATTTTCATGGTACAGAAGAGATCCTCCAATTTTTAACACTATCGAATTTTTATCCATTTACCTATATTCAACTAGAAACTTAATAAGATCATAAAAGCCATCAACGAAAATAGTACAGGTGGTAGATATTCTGACAGAGCGTTAACACCACTCAATTTAATACCCCAGATGTTTACTACCATATAAAATACCACAACCATAAATAGAGGGAATAGAAGTGCCCCAAATTGAACAAAATATATCGCACTTAAGATCATAAAAATAGTTGAAATTAGCAGTATGAACAAGGCTTTATATGAATATTGCTTATTGATTATCAAGATATTCAACAGAAACAGAAAAGCCAGAAACCCAACCCCTAATATTCTTGCAATAGGGAAAGTACCCATCAATATAAAACCAGTACTCGCTATATAAAAAAGCATCATATCAATAAAAAGGAATACAGATCTAGTGCTTTTTTCAATAGAGAATACCTTTTGATATGAGGATCGTATATGGATCATCAAAAATAACATCAATACAAAAAAGATCGTAATGATAACCTGTTTTAGAAAATTGTTCTCTATATAGCTTATATATGCAGATACTGCAAAATACATTAGAACAGGCGTTACAAAAAAGCTAAACAACCTATTCTTTATCTGTATCTTAATAAGTACATTCGAAAATTTCGAAACTCTTTTACCTGAGAATATAAGATATGAAGAGATCAACCAAAGTAAAAGAATTAAAGCTCCCAAACCTAGCAAGATATTAGAAACAAAAGACATATCAAAATATTTAGGGATAAGAGAGAACTGCAGTATTACAAACAGTGCTACTGCATAAAAAAGCTCTCTTTTAAAATATTTATAGATCGATCCAAACATGATCTTTTTAATTAATTGAACCTGTTACTTCAGTTAATGTCCCTACGACAACTAAAAATAGAAATATTCCAATTGTAAGTAAATATCCACCTTTATCATGCAACATTCCAGATTTTTTATACAAAATAACCTGTATTATCAGAATTATTAGTAAGAAAAGTGCGAAACCAAGATTTACTTTAGCTTTTAGATCCATAGTCGTCACACCAGCGAAAAACTTTTGTACGAATGTGGGATTTGAAACAGTTTGAAGATTGTTACCTTCTGCAATAGTAGCAAGTCTTTGGGTTACATCCATACTAGTTGAATTACCATTCTTATCGGATACCAACAAATTGGCTGTCATATCAGAAGTTTCAATGGAAGCTCTTGGTACATAAGCTGTAAAGATCCCTGCACCTTCATGGGCGAAACCGTAAGTTTCAGAACCCAAATTCAACATCACTGTGGCATCTTCCTCCTCAACATAAATTGATATCTCTGCATGATTGTCCACCATATCCATAGATAGACTATCTGCATAAAAAGTTGGCGGAGTAGAATCTACTGTAAAATTGACTGAGTCTGAAATATTATCAAATCCGTCAATAAAAACTGAGATCTTATGCTCACCCTCTTCCCAGTCGGATTGCTTATCAACACTCCACTCTTCACTGCTAGAGCTTGATGTTGCTATATCTAAGCCATTTCTATTGATTGTCACAGAATATTCCCCAATATTTGATTCATAGCCTTCTACTGTGCCTTCAACATCAAAAGCTGGGTCTTTTATAATATCTCCCTCAGCTGGTCTAACGATACTAATACTTTTTATTTCACCCTGCTCAACATTTATGACCTCATCGACATCATTATCAACATCAAGGCTATCCTCACTCGGTAGTACTTCTGGTGGAGTTTCAACAACTGGTTTTTGTGCAACTGTAGATCCAAACATCTGTACAACCAAAATTACCTGTTCGCCCAATAAAGTTCCTTCTGCGACAGCAACACCTATGTCACGATAATTTCCATTCATGATATTTGCTTTATGCGTTGGACTAGACATCCAAGCTTGATGTACACCTTCTGCAGTAACAAAGCCTTTTGCTAAATTTTCACCTGCATAAACATATGTATACCCTGCATTTGAAATAAATTGCCAAGGAGTCTCGCCATTAGGACCGAAATGATCCCAGTAATCTTTTGCGAACATATCATTCGCTTTAGCTAAAGCAGCTGCATTTAATCTGACATCAGTATTTAAAGAATTAAGACCTGCAGAAGTTCGCTCTTTATTAGCCAAAGCTACAATATTCTCAACACTTATCGTACTTGCAACTACCTGCGAAGACTCAGGTAAGAGCATAGGTGACAACAAATTAAAAAGAAAAAGTGCCAAAGTATAAATGGCAAGTGCAGATTTCCTTATTATGTAAGGAGTGTAATTATTCTCTTGATTTGGGATGAGCAGTTTTTTGAACACAGTTAATAAATAATAAATACAATAATCTGAATTCAGTTTAACTCATAGAATCTTATCTTTCAACATTGAAAAATATAAAAATAAGATCAATAAAAAGAAATCAGGACCCTGTGTTACTATTCACAACCATATGAACAGTAAACAAGGTCCTGATCGAATTCTGTAATAAACAGAGTTGTGCCGGTAACACTATTTCACAGCCTCTTTTAATCCTTTTCCAGCTTTGAATGCAGGAACTTTTGTAGCTGGGAGATTGATCTTACCTTTTGTCTGTGGGTTAATACCAACTCTTGCAGCTCTATGTCTAACTTCAAAACGACCAAATCCTGTTAAGAGAACAGAATCACCGCTTGAGAGAGCTTTTGTAACAGCTTCTAACATAGCGTCTAAGGCTTCGCCTGCTTGTTTTTTGGTTAAACCAACTTTATCGGCAACTACCTGTTGTAAATCTTTTTTCAACATTTACGTAGATCCTCCTTTCCTTAGAGATAGTGTTGAAATCACATATTTTATGGGCTTCTAACACTAGGCCTAAAATATAGCATTTTTTAGAGGGTGTCAAGAATAGCTTGCCTATAGGATTTTATTTATACGCCTTATACTGACGGCCTTTTTATCACTTTCGATCTCGATCAAGACCGAATCAAACCTTACTGGACCCTCCTCCTGCATTTCGTAATGAACAGGATAAGGATACATGTTTTGCCTAAATATAGCCTCTTTTTTAACCCAAAGGCTTGAATCATCAGGACCTGTCATACCTACATCTGTGATATATGCTGTACCCTTTGGAAATATTCTTTCATCTGCAGTTGGGATGTGTGTATGAGTTCCTACTATTGTACTTATTTGACCATCATAATATAAACCGGCCGATAGTTTTTCTGACGTTGATTCCGCATGAAAATCGATCAAAGATCCTGAATACTTCTCCATATCAAGTTCTGAAAAAAGGCTATTTAATCGTCTAAAAGGCTCAGATAAAGTTCTCTCATTGAAAAAAGCCACTCCCATGACATTTACTAATAGAAAGATACCTTTAGACCCAAGATCTATTTCAGCATAACCTTTGCCCATAACATCATCGGGATAATTGATCGGTCTGATTATAGGATATTCTCCAGAAAGAACCTCTTCAAATTCGGGATGCTTCCAAACATGATTGCCTGAAGTCATATGATCTATACCAGCAGACATCAACTCATTAATTGCGTTAACGCTAACACCTCTGCCATGTGCTACATTCTCGGCATTAGTGATAACAAGATCTATGTCATGTTCTTTTCTAAGTTGAGGAACTAGCTGTTTTACTGCATTCCTCCCTGGTTTTCCGCAAACATCACCAATAAACAAAACTTTTATCATCTTTTTGTCGTTCAATTAATCTAATTATTTAGCCCTAGTGCACTAAGTAGCCATCTGTTCAGCTCTATTCTCTCTGATCACAGTTACCTGTACTGTACCAGGATATGTCTGAGTCTCATGGATCTTATCGGCAATATCTTTTGCTAGAAGATTTACCCCTTCATCATCGATTTTATTAGGTTTAACGATAACCCTCACCTCTCTACCAGCATGAATAGCATAAACATCATCAACTCTGTCGCCACCAATCTCTTTAGCAACATTCTCAATTCCCTCTACTCGTTTAATATACTGTTCGTAGCTGTCTTTTCTAGCTCCAGGTCTTGCTCCAGATATTGCATCAGCTAAATAAACTATCGTCGCTTCAATTGATGAAGCCACAATATCTAAATGATGAGCTTCGATTGCATTGACCAATTTATCAGGTAGATTGTATTTCCTAGCTATCTGACCAGAAATATGGTGATGAGCTCCTTCAACTTTATGTGTCAGTACCTTTCCCACATCATGAAGTAAACATGCTTTTTTGACTAGATCGACATCAGCATTCAGTTCAGCTGCAAGAGCTGCACCAATTCTTATAACCTCAATAGTATGTTTCATTAAGCTTTGACCATAACTTGTTCGATATTTCATTTTTCCAACAAGTTTAACCAAACTCATATCCATTCCAGGCCAACCAGCTTCATCAGCCAGAATTTGACCATTTTTCTTGATCTCGACAGCAATTTCGTTCTTAGCTTTTCTGATCTCCTCTTCTATGGTTCCCGGATGAATTCTTCCATCTTTCACAAGTTTATCCATAGCAACTCTAGCGATCTCTCGTCTAAGAGGATCAAATGATGAAAGACCAATAGCGTTTGGCGATTCATCAACAATCACATCAACACCTGTTAATTGCTCAAATGCACGGATATTCCTACCATCCTTACCAATGATCCTACCCTTTACTTTTTCATCTTCAAGTTTAATTGTTGAAGTCGTTGTCTCCCCAACATAATCGGTAACAATTCTTTGCATTGTTTCTACCAAAATTTCCTTTGATTTTTCGTCTGAGATCTCTTCAGCTCTCTTTTGAGCAGTTCTTACTAATTTAGCCTCATAATTCTTAACATCTTCCTCGATCTCACTTAATAACTTTTGCTTTGCTTCTTCCCTTGTTAAGCCACTAATTCTTTCAAGTTCAACTTTTAACTGATTTCTCATCTCTTCAAGTTTCTTCTTACCATTTCTTAAAACATTTTTATCTGTCTCTATTCTTTCAGACTCACCTTCAAGCATTTTTGATCTTTGATTAAGAGATTTCTCTCTTTCAATTAACAATCTTTCTTGCTCAGCTAACTCTTTTCTTAATTCCCGGACTCTATCTTCTGCTTCTTTTCTGACCTGTAAAGCCTCTTTATTGGCTTTCTGTATGATCTCAGAAGATCTATTCTCAAGAATCATATTTACATCTTCTTCAGAAAAATCTTCTGCAGTAGTTGGAATCCTTTTCATCGCGCCAAATTTGAATGCTAAAAATACAATAGCAGCCGTAGCGCCAATGACTAGGAATAATAATAATGGATCCATATCATCATCAATATCAAATTATTGATGATTACCAGTTAGAATGACCCGAAATACACGGATTTCTCCGTGGAGGACTGTAAAATTCTTTATAAATTCTATTATTTAAGCAATTATTTAACATCAATTATTTTTCAAAATAGTATTATTCAAACTGCTTATCATTAGTCTCTCTAGTATGAGGTCACAACCAATTGATAATCAACGAGCTATTATAACATCTTTTTATTACAGTTCGAAGATGAGAGTAAATGTTCACACAGCTATATATTTGCAAGTATATCTCTATAGGTTAGATTATCTAAAGATGGCAATTCATTGATCTTCTCTATCAATCTTTGATAGAAACGAAGATTGTGTATTGTTGCCAAACTCATTCCTGTCATCTCATTCTCTTTGATCAAATGTTGTAAATAAGCTCTTGAGTGATTCCTACACAATTCACAATCACATCTAGGATCTACCGCCATCTCATCATATGTATATTCAGAATTTTTTATTCTTAAAACTCCACTTTCAGTATCAGTCGTGAACAAGGTACCGTGTCTAGCATTTCTTGTAGGTATAACTGTATCAAATACCTTGTAACCGATCTGAGAACAAACGAAAATATCTTCAGGTTTACCTACACCCATACCGTAGCGAAATTTATCATCTGGAGTATTATCCTTAACAACTCTAAGCTGATCAGTTACAAGTTTGCCGTTATCATCAAGTAAATAACCCCCGAAGTTGTATCCGTCAAAATCCATAGATACTAATGATCCGGCACATTTGGTTCTTAGATCTGCAAAATTCGCCCCTTGAACAACAGCACTTAATAGCTTTCCATCTCTTTCAGTGGTCGAATAATTCTTTTCATAATGATCTTTAGCTCTTTCTGCCCATTTTATTGTTAGATCGACAGATCTCTCAGCCTCATTCCTTGTTGTTACAGCCTTTCTACAATCATCGAGAACTACTAAGACATCAGAACCTAAAACCATCTGTATATCAATACTCAATTCGGGAGTTAACATATATTCAGTACCATCTTTAGGAGATCTGAACATCGCACCTTCCTCTGAGATCTTCCCTTTCCATCTGCCAGTATGTATTAATGAAAACACCTGAAATCCGCCAGAATCAGAAAGAATTGTACCTTCCCAATTCATGATCTTATGTACTCCCCCAAGTTTTTGAATTTTCTCAAGCCCCAAAGAGAGCAAAAGATGGAGTGTATTTACAACAATCGCATAAGTGCCAGTATCTATTAGTTGTGTGCGTGTAAGACCCCTTACAGCTGCTTTGGTAGCATCTGGCATGAAGACTGCACTTTTACCAAAATTTTCTTTATTAAATTTCACCATATTTATTATTTATTTGGTCCATGGACAGAAATTATCCTGAAAAACTTTATTCTTAGCCATTATTTTCTCATAATATCAACATGGAATCACCATAGCTTAGAAAATTGTACTTACTTTCTAGTGCGATCTCATAAGCTTCATGCATCAGATCAACTCCCATAAAAGATCCTATCATAGCTAATAATGTAGTTCTTGGTGCATGAAAATTGGTCACTAAAGCATCAACAGCTTTCCATTCATATCCGGGATAAATATAAATATTGGTATCTCCAGAATACTCTTTGATCTCATTATTCACTGATATACCAGCAACCGATTCAATAGTTCTGGCGGAAGTAGTTCCTACTGCGAACAATCTACCTCCCAGCCCTTTCGCATTATTTATAATATCAGCACTGCTTTTACTAATTTCTATCCTTTCCCTATGAATTATGTGATCTTCGATATTATTATCTCGAATAGGTGAAAATGTTCCCCAACCAACATCTAGGGTTAATTCGGCTATTCCTACTCCTTTATTTTTTAACTTTTTTAATAAGGTATCCGTAATATTCAAACTAGCAGTGGGTGCTGCAGAAGATCCCTTCTTTTTGCTAAAAATCGTATTGTATCTCTCTCTATCACTATTCTGATCTTCTCTTTTTATATATGGCGGAAGTGGAACATGACCATATCTATCAATAGCTTCATTTAGATCTTTGTTCGAGTTAATTATCCAAACAGAATCCTCAAGTTTTTGATCAATTGTAACTTTATAATTTTCATCATCTATTGATGATAATATATCTCCCACATTAAGTTTTGATGATCTTCCTATTAAACACTCCCACTTATTATCTGAAAGAGATTTCAGTAGTAAAATTTCATGATCTTTCGAATTTCGTGTAAAGAAAAGCCTCATATTAGATACTTTTGTATTATTTATAACTAAGACATCATTTTTATTCATATAAACATCAAGGTCTTGATACTTACCATGTTCAATAGTTCGACTCTTTCTATCAATTACCATTAACCTTGTATCACCACGAACTTCTGGTGGATAAAAAGCTATTCTCTCTTTTGGCAAATTGTAATCGAAATCTGTTGTTAACATGACGAGAGATTTTACCAGAAATCCAGTATAATCGCTTATTATGACAAAAATATTATTTTTAGGTTCAAATTGGGAAGCCTTATCAACATTAAGCACATTAGTTGATGACCCTCGATTTGAAGTTGTCGGCCTAATCACTCAACCAGATAAACCTGTAGGGAGAGATAAAAAGATCATACCATCTGAGATCAAGTCATATGCTACAGAACAAGGTATCCCAGTATTTCATACTTTAGGAAGCAAGAAAAAATACAAAGAAGCATCAGAACTATTCAATGCTGATCTAGTAGTATGTAAATCCTTTGGAGAAATGGTTCCTGGTTCATTTCTAAAATATCCAAAATTTGGATCGATAAATGTTCATTATTCACTCTTGCCTAAATATCGAGGAGCTGTACCAATTCAAAAAGCTATTCTTGAAGGAGAGAAAGAAACAGGTATCACATATGTAAAAATGGTATCACGGCTTGATGCTGGACCAATCCTTAGACAATATAAAGAAGAGATATTAGATGATGATACAAATGAATCACTAAGACATAGGCTTGTTGAGATAACACATAAAACCATAGGTGATGTTCTAGAAGATTGGGTAAATGGAAAGATTGAAACATACGAACAGGATGATGAACTAGCTACATACTGCCAACAAGACGATATATCGAAAGAGAATGCATATATCAATTGGGAGACTCATGAACCAGAATTGATCGAAAGAATGATCAGGGCACTCATCCCATGGCCAATTGCTTGGACTTATTTCGAAGAGAAACTTAGGTTAAAAATATTTAGAGCAAATCTGGTTAATACCGAATATGACTCTTCCTGCAAAGAATCTGTAAAATCTAGATCTGATCTAAAACCTGGCGAATATGCATTTGATGGAACAGATATGATCGTCGGAACAAAAGATCCTAAAATAATATTTGCTCTTAAAGAGGTACAACTTGAAGGGAAAACAAAAATGGACGGAAAACAGTTTTGCCTTGGGAAAAATATCAAAAAGATCTAATGCAAGTATCTCATAAGCCGAATTCTGTTTATGTGACCATCTATCTAAGCGGATCTCTCCTTGCTTCGAACGGGGGTTACCACGCATCGATCTATTACTAGATCGACCGGTAGGCTCTTACCCTACCATTTCACCCTTACCTGACCACCAAAACATCATCTATTGCTAATTTAACAATATATGACAATTTGATAGTCAGGCGGTATAACTTTCTGTTGCCCTTTTCTCCGAAAGATCACTCCCTCCCAACTCTCGTTGGCGTTCATCTCGAATGTCGAGACCACATGAAGTCCGGACTTTCCTCTTTAGTTATAAACGAACTAAAGCGATCACTTGAGATACTTGCACCATGATTATATTACAAAAACTGCATAATTTCAGGTCTTTTTAATAATTATTAAATCTTTACCATATATGATCTAAACAAGGAGGTCAGATATGTATTCAAAAACTTATTATATAAACAATGAGATCGGAAAACCCAAAGAAGTGCTTATAGAGGTGGGAATTTCTGGAGGGATCCCACAGATCCAAATCTTGGGCGATGTTAGCGGTAAGTACATTAGGAATTCAAAGAAATTTTATTTTATTTTTTCTAATTCAGGAAGGAAATTACCTAATAACAAAGTTCGAGTATTAATAAGTTCGGTTGATAAGGAAATAGATGAATCATCTCTAGACCTCCCAATCTTTGTTGCAGTTTACATGGCTATTAACAATATTAATTCAGATACCAAATATGTATGTATCGGCAATATCGCTCTAGATGGCTCAGTTACAGCTACAGAAGATATATATCAAAAGATATATAACATTGAACATTCAAATATTTTTTATAAAAATACTGAGATATTCTTACCGTTCATCGATCTTCCAGAAAGATCTTATAACGAAAGAAGTTATATCTTCATTAAAAATGTATCAGATATATATAACTACTTTGAGGGGAAACCAACTTCCAAATATATACACCACAGATCAACCAAAAAGATCGATCAAAAATGCTGGTTGGGATGGAGTATTGCTTTCGCCTTAAACAGAAGTGTCCTCCACATAAACCATAATTTAGCTCTAGGTAACTGTCCAGCATCAACTGGTACAGAAATTGCTGATTCATTACTCAGCCATCTTTTTGGACAAAACAAAACCGATATTATTCAAATAAGGACTGGAACAGATCTTGAACAGCTGAGTAAGGTCTTGGATTCTGATGAAAATAATTCTGAGGACTCCTATTTTAAACTAATATATAAAGAACTTAATTATCGATCGGTGATCGATATAATTCAAAAGCACCTAGATAAAAAATGGATCATTGAGATGCCTCCATGCCAATGTGGCTATCTAATATCAAAAAATTTGATATGTACATGCACATCAAGAATGATCGATCTCCACCATAAAGCGATCCAACAGATAAGAAGCCTTATAGATCCAATAATTATAGATGATTCCCAGCTCCAACAGATCGATGATAGATATCAGGATCTAATAATTGATACTTCTAAGAAAGGAGAGATAAATAAATTAATGAGATTGAACCAACAAATTTTACTTTTAATACCATCTATAACAAAAAAACGGGCGATAGAACTCGCCCGTATAATAACTTGAAATAGTAAAGATCTATCTCTTTGAGAATTGAGATTTCTTTCTTGCTTTTCTTCGATTATATTTCTTTCTCTCAACCATTCTTGGATCTCTAGTCATAAATCCGTTCTTTCGAAGTTCAGATTTGAATAGTGGATCTTTCTTAACAAGAGCTCTACCGATCCCTAACCTTATTGCATCGACCTGACCTGTTACGCCACCACCTGAGACGACAACTGTAAAGTAATGATCTTTATCAAGACCTACAACTTTTAAGGGATCCAAACACTCGCTCTGAGATTTAACATCATTGAAATACTTCTCCAATGTTTGGTCGTTAACTATGTTGTTACCTTTGCCTTCGTAAACTCTTACTCTAGCTATGGACGTTTTTCTTCTTCCTAATCCTTCAAAATATTTTACAGCCACATCTATTCAACTGATAATTTAACTTCAACTGGTTTCTGGGCCTTTTGATCATATTCTGCCCCTTTGTATACGAATAATCTACTCTTCATAGAACTCCTAAGTTTGTTATTTGGAAGCATGTTGTTAACAGCATGTTCTATGACGAATCTTGAATCTTTCTTCATCTGATCATCAAATGTTATTGTCTTTGCACCTCCTGGATATCCACTATGTCTAAAATATGTTTTCTTCTGACCTTTACTTCCAGATAAGACAACCTTATCGCTATTTATTACAATAACATAATCGCCACAATCAAAATTTGGTGCTCTCTTCACCTTATCCTTACCAATTAAGAGTGCAGAAATTACTGTTGCTAATCTTCCAAGTATCATTCCATCAGCGTCTACTAGATGCCATTTTCTTTCTATATCATTTTCATTTATCCAAGTTGTTTTCTGTTTCATTTCTGATTAATACTAATTTATATACCAGACCTTGTTCTGGCTCGCTCTTTTCCGATTACTTTATCTCTTAACGATCTGGTTATACTTCTTACTCTATCAGTGCCTTTTTCTTCTTTAACCTCTGCAGTAGCCTCTTCTTTCTCTTTAGCTTCTACTTTCTTCTTTTCATCAGCAGATTTACCTCGTTTTGCTTTCTTTTCTTTTAGATCTAGTCCTGGTAAGTATACTTTTGAAACTTCACCATTATCACCACTTCTAAATCCCACCTTAACAATTTTAACTGCTGGTGTTCCAGAAATATAAGCAATAAGTTTTTTAATTATCTTCTCATCAGATACATAATCTACAAGCATCCTGGTTATTGACTCTTCACTTTTATTACCCTTGAGAATTGCAATTAATGAATCAGCATTTGCTTTAAGCACTTTAGCTTTTGAGGTCGTTGTAACAACCTTTGATTCATTCAAAAGAGACCTCAACTGGTTATTTATCATAGATTCCCTATGAGAAGCCTTTTTACCTAATTTTCTTTTTCCTCCTAGTTTATACATAGATCGATTATTCTGACTTTAATTCAATTCCATATTGTCCGAGAAGATCAATGACCTCACTTAAAGATTTGTTACCAAATCCAGGGAGATTCAAAAGATCGGTAGTCGCAGCATCTCTCAAAGAGCCGATAGTATCATATCCACCACTAATTAATCCAGATTTTGATCTCTTGGATATTGGCAGATCTTCAATTTTCCATGCTAAAACTTCCTCACTTACACCTGAATCTTCATCACTATTTGCTACCTCAACAGTTCTTGATGCCTCAGCTGCTTCTTCAACCTCTTTAATAGGTACTCCTAAAGCTCCCATAACTTTTCCTGCGAATTCTTGTAATATCTTTGCAGAGTTTAACAATGCATCTTGAGGTGTAACAGAACCGTTTGTCTCTACTGTCATAACAACTGCATCAAGATTTGTAGATTGACCTTTTCTTGCATTCACAACATCAAATTTCACGAGCTTTACTGGTGAAAAATCAGCATCAACTGGAATTCTTCCCATTTCTGCTCTCATTTCATCAGCTGGTCTATAACCAACACCTTTTTCTACAACTATTTCCAATTCTAATTCTGAATCAGCAGATGTTAAAGTAGCCAAATGTATTTCAGGATTTGTAACTTCGACAGCACCACTAGTTTTAATATCTTTACCTGTAACCTCTCTTTTCCCTGAAAGTCTTAATGTGCAAATTTGAGGATCATCACTCATACACTTAAAATCGAGTGCTTTAACATTCATGATTAACTCTATAACATCCTCTTTCATACCTTCGATGGTTGTATATTCATGATCTACGCCTGCAATTCTCAAGCTTGTGACTGCGGCCCCTTGAAGGCTAGATAATAATATTCTTCTTAAAGAATTTGCTAATGTGTTACCGTATCCGGTAGGTAATGGTGAAATCTCATATTCACCCATATGACCCTCTTCCTTAAGAATTTTTACTGTGAGATCTTTAAAATCAATCATTAACTTACATTTAACTAATCTTATCTAGAATAGAACTCAATAATTAAGTTTTCCTTGATACCAGGATCTACATCCTCTCTCGAAGGAAGTCCTATTACTTTTCCTGCAGTTTTTTCTTGTGATAACCACTGAGGAGTAGTAACCAATTTTTCTTGAGGAGCTAATGAAGCTTTTTTAAGCTCGATAAGATCCCCAATTGAAACATTATGAGAAGGAATATTTAAAGTTTTTCCATTAACCTTCACATGCTTGTGAGTAACATATTGTCTTGCTGCTGATCTGGAAGGTGCAAGACCTAATACATAAACAACATTGTCCAATCTAGTCTCAAGCAAAGTTAAAAGTTCCATTCCTTTATCAGAATTGTTTACCTTTGATCTTCTATTTGCTTCGTGATATGCATTGTTGAATTGTCTCTCTCTCATTCCATAGATTCTCTTAACTTTCTGCTTCTCCCTTAATTGTAAACCATAGTTAGACAATCTAGCCCTTCTTTTGTTACCATGTTGTCCTGGAGCAAAAGGCCTTCTTTCGACTCCATTCTTTTCTGAAAAAGATCTCGATCCTTTAAGGAACAAGTTAACTCCTTCTCTTCTACTTAATTTTTCTTTTGGTCCTGTATATCTTCCCATTATCTGTTTATTTAAATAAATACTATGATGGCATTCTCTTTGCTCTGCAGCCATTATGCGCAATAGGCGTTCTATCTGCTAAATAAGTGATCCTCAATCCGGCACTATCAAGCCCTTTTACAGCAGCATTCCTACCTGTGCCGACACCAGAAATATAAACTTTCACCTCTTTCAATCCATATTTCTTAATTGCTGACATAGCAGCTTCTTTTGCAGCTTTTGTTGCAGCAAAAGCAGTGCTCCTTTTCGATCCACTAAAACCAACAGCACTTGGACTGCTTTGTACAAGAGTATTACCCTCACCATCAGTTAAAGTAATAATTGTATTATTAAAAGTAGCCTGAACATAGGCTCTACCTGAATCTACAGATATCTTTTTCTTCTTCTTTGTTACTTCTTTTACTTTTATTACTTTCTTTTCTTTATCCACTTCTAATAATTATAAATTTTATGTCTTACTGATCTTTTGTTTCAATCCACCAATAGGTTGAGACTTTCCTTTTCTGGTTCTGGCATTTACTCTTGTCCTTTGACCTCTAACTGGTAGACCAAGTTTATGTCTGATACCACGGTATGCTCTAATATCTTTTAACCTTTTAATATTTCTAAAAACTTTTTGTCTTAATTCACCTTCTACTTCGAGATTCTCTTCAATATATTTTCTTAGATCATTCAATTCTGTTTCAGATAGTTCTTTAACTCTTACTGTTGGATCAAGTTTTAGTTCTTTTATAATTGATCCTGAAGCTGTATCTCCGACACCATAAATGTAGGTTAACGCTACCTTTAATACTTTATTATCTGGAATTTCAATACCTGCTATTCTAGCCATTTTTAAATATAAAAATATTAACCTTGTCTTTGTTTATGTTTAGGATCTTTCTTGCAGTAGACATAAACTCTACCTTTTCTCCTAACTACATAGCAATTCCTGCACCTTTTTTTTACTGACGACTGTACCTTCATAATTTTGGTTTTCTATTTATATCTATAAACAATACGACCCTGAGTCGGATCATAAGGAGTTATCTCAAGCTTAACTTTATCTCCTTCAAGGATTCGAATGTAAAACATCCTCATTTTACCAGAAAGATACCCGGTAATATCGTGCTTATTTCCGTTCACATCTATCTCCACAATAAACTTTGTATTTGGTAGACACTCTTTAACAACACCATCTACCTCTACAACCCGTTTACTATCCTTGATCTGCTCTTCGTTTTCAGGCATTAAGCTTAAAAACCCCTTATATATTAGTTATACCTAAAACCTTCGGATTATATCAAAGGTAATTAGGATATGCAATTACCAAGCCGTTAAAATAGTTGGCTTATTGTCAACTATAACGGTATGTTCAAAAAGTGCTGAGAGCATACCATCTTCCGTAAAAGTTGTCCAGTCATCGTCACTGTCTACAAAAATATCTGGACTACCTTCATTAATTATTGCCTCTATAGCAATTGTTTGACCTGAATAAAGCTTATCTCCGGAACCTTTTCTACCATATCCTGGTATGTTTGGTTCTTCATGAAGATCATACCCTATTCCATGTCCAACCATCTCTCTGACAACTGAGAACCCATTTCGTTTTGCAACTGATTCTATAGCATTTCCAATATCTCCGACAGTATTACCAGTTTTTGCCGCATTAATACCTGCAAATAAGGCTTCTTTAGTAGCTTCTAATAGTTTTTTTGCGTTTGGAGTAATTGTGCCTATACCTAATGTTTTTGCCATATCACTGAATACATCCTCGTATTTAATACCGAAATCGACACTTACAATGTCACCATCTACTAAGATGTAGTCGTCTGGAATACCGTGAACTACAATATCATTTACCCCTGTACATATCGTCGCAGGAAACCCACCATAACCTTTAAACGCAGGTTTTACAGAGTGTTTTTTACACTCATATTCAGCTATTTCATCAAGATATTTCAAGGAAACCCCCGCTTTAACTTCTGAAATGACTTTATCGAATATCTCTGAGCATATTTGTGCAGATTGGGTCATCTTTTCAATTTTGATCTCTTGATTATCTTTTTTCATACTCTTTCATTCTGGATAATAGATCTTTTTGGATCTCTTGAATTGAAGGAGATGCATCAATTTCCAATAATACTCCTCTTTGTCTATACTCGTCTAAAATAGGTGTGATCTCATCTTTATACCAAGAAAGCCTTTTTCTTATTGCATCGGGCTTATCATCATCTCTAGTAATTAATTTCGTACCATCATTATCACAAAGCCCCTCATTTTTCTCTTTCTTATACTTTGAATGATATGTAGCAGAACAAATAGGGCAATAGGTTCTTAATGACATTCTCTCTATTGCTGAACCTTCTGAAAGATCAAAATGTACAAATAGATCCAATTCTCGATCGAATTTCCTTAATAAATCGTCAAAAAGCTTTATCTGAGTAGCTTTTCTTACTGGCGAAACAAAATACCAATTAGAACTTGGATCTAACCTTGAGACCCAAATATCTAACATTTCGTAAACTAACTCATCAGGATAAAGTTCACCTCGTTTACCATATTCATCCGCTAACATTGCCGTTTTGTTGTTCTCTTCCTTTAATTTTGCCATAACTGCACTGACAGAAATTCTCTGAAATTCGATAGATCTCTCTAAGAGGTCCAATTGAGTATCTTTTCCGGAACCTGAAGGTCCGTGAAATATCGCTGTTTTTATATCCATAGGATTATTATAAATATTTATCGTAGCTTCTAACAACAATCATAGATTCGATCTGTCGTTTAACTTCAAGTATCACACCAATAACGATCAACAAACCTGTTCCAGACATTATTGATGAAGATATCAATCCCAATTGTAATAGGATCGAAGGTAGTATCGCTATTATAGCCAAAAATACAGACCCGACAGCTGTTAACTTGAAACTTGTACCTCGTAGATATGTTGCTGTCTGTTTGCCAGGTCGTATACCAGGAATGAAAGCTCCCTGTTTTTGTAGATTCTCTGCAAGCTCCTCTGCATTAAATACTACGGTGATATAAAAGAATGAAAAAGCAACAACTAATATAAATGTCATGATATTTTGAAAATTAGTGTTGGAAACGAAATCAACAACAGTCTGAGAAATTGTTGTCAAATTCTCGTTATAATCCTTACTTATTAAGAATTGACCAATAAGTTGCGGAAAACTTAAGAAAGATACCGCAAAGATAACAGGCATAACTCCAAATTGAGTTAATTTCATTGGGACATAATTATCTTGATTCCCTGTAGCTCTAACCCTTCTTGAATACATTATATTTACTCTTCTTTCACCCTGTGTAATGTATATTGTAGCTGCAATCATTAGTAAGAAGATCAATACAAATACTAAAATATCTACCCAATCAGCAGTTCGTAAATTATTAGTTACTATTCCAGGAAGACCCGCAACAATAC
Source organism: uncultured Candidatus Saccharibacteria bacterium (assembly GCA_964540605.1). Classification (GTDB taxonomy): domain Bacteria; phylum Patescibacteriota; class Dojkabacteria; order SC72; family JAHDCA01; genus CAZINM01. The sequence continues at coordinate 11,022 of CAZINM010000001.1, read as the reverse complement.
CAAGGAAAATAAGATATGAAGAACCACTACCAAAACCTTTCTCTGTAACTATCTCACCCAACCACATCATAAATAATGAACCACCTGTTAATGTAGCTATCATGGCAACCAATTGTAAGGTTTCCAGTTCACCTACAAGACCAAATCCTCTTAATGTTGAATAGATAACAAAAGATTGAAGAATTGCAAAAGGTACAGTCAAATAACGCGTATACATACTTATTATTCTTCTACCATTAGTACCTTCTTTTCTGAGCTCTTCCAATTTAGGTATTATTGAACCTAACAATTGAAGGATAATAGAAGCATTGATATATGGACCTAGTCCTATAGCAACAACAGAAGCTGTTTCTAAAACGCCACCAGAAACAGTAGATATTGTATCTCCAATTCCACCTAATTTACTGAATAATTCGGAAAGTGCACCTGAATCGATACCTACAACTGGAATAGCTGCAAAAAGTCTGAAGATAACAATTACCAACAAGGAAAATACTAATCTTTCACGCACTTCTTTTGTACGAAATGCTGATTTAACAGAATTTAAAGTCTTATTTAACATATTTTTAAAGAATCAACTCTTTACTCAACTTTACTACCAGATGCTATTACACTTTGTTCCGCAGATGCAGATAATTCTAATCCTTTGATAACAACCTTCTTATTCAATTCGCCTCCGCTTAAAACCTTTACTCTTGTAGTACCTTTCCTAATTAGTCCTTTATCTCTTAATGTTTCTACTGAAACAACTTCATCTGAAGAATAGTTATTGTTTATCACATCTAAATTAATAGGTTGTGCATATATTTTTTGATTTCTCTTAAACCCACGATATTTAGGCATTCTTCTGTAAAAAGGTACATTACCACCTTCGAAAAGTATCATAGATTTATGACCAGATCGTGACTTTTGACCTTTTGTTCCTCTTCCAACTGTATGACCACCGGAACCAGTTCCATAACCTCTTCCGATCCTTGTCTTCTTTTTTATTCTATTTTTCCTTTCTGGCAATGTGTGTAGTTTCATTTATTAATTTCGATTTATATTACTCTTTTGGTTTTACTTCTACTTGTGTAGTCTCGACATTTTTTACCTCTTGTTCTTTTATATCGGGTTGCTTTACCGTAGGTGCTGGTGTTACTTCTGTTTTATGATCTGTATATCTCTTTGTTTTAAAACTTCTATATTTTTTATCTTTTCTATCATTCTTACCTTTTTTCTTAGAATCTTCACTCTTTTTCCTGATCAAAGACTCTCGCTTTTTTCTTTCTGCATCTAACTGCTCTTTTAGATGTAACCTATCTTTCATTTTATGCATCTTCTCAAGAACTCTACCACTTCTTAGTACTTGCAAAGCTTCGAAAGTACAGTATGTATTCATTATTATATTGTTAGATCCAAGCATCTTTCCATAAACATTATCAATACCACAAAGTTCAAGAACTGTTCTTACTGATGATCCAGCTATAACTCCTGTACCAGGTCGTGCAGGTCTTAAAAGAACTTCTGCAGCACCAGACTTGTGTTTGATCTCATGAGGTATAGTATCACCTATCAATTGGATCTTTCGTGCAGCTTTCTCAGCTTGTCTTGTAGCTTTTTCAATAGCGCTTCTTGTATCAACACCCCTTCCCAAACCTACACCAACTGTACCATTTCTATCTCCAGCAACAACCATAGCACTAAATCTAAGCCTTTTACCTCCGCTAGTAACCTTAGCTACTCTCCTTATTTCTACTGTTTTTGATTCGTATTTACTCTCTCTATTTTTCATTACTTAGACCATTAATTAATTACATTATTACTCCAGCTTTTCGTATACCATCAGCTAAAGCTGCTACTTTACCATGATACTTATACCCACTTCTATCAAATACAACATTCTTAATACCCGTTTCTAATATCTTCTTACCGATATTCTCTCCTAATTCAGAAGCACTCTTAATGTTCTTATCAGATTTCAAGCTCATAAGAACTTTACCGTTCACATCATCAGATACGCCGACATACATGAATTTGTTGCTCTTAAAAACAAATACTCTTGGCTTATCAGCTTTTCCATATAGTTTCTTTCTTATATGTAGCTTCCTTTTTATTCTACTTTCTTCCTTTATATGAGCCATACTATTAATCCAATAAATACATAAATATTAATATTCTAAGATGCGCTTACAACTTTCGCACTCTTTCTTCTTACTACTTCATCTTCGTATTTTATACCTTTTCCTTTATAAGGTTCAGGTTTTCGTAATTCTCGTATCATTGCTGCTACAAGTCCGACTTTTTGTTTATCAATACCCTTAATAATAATAGTATTTTTATCTGGTACTTCAAATGTAATTCCTTCTACTTCTTTAAATATCACTGGGTGGTTCAAGCCGAGAGCAATAGAAATATTATTACCTTCCATCTTTGCCCTATAACCTACACCAACAACTTCTAGTTTTTTCTGGAATCCATTCTTAACACCTTCTACCGCATTCGCTACAAGCATTCTTAATGTGCCATGATTTGATTTAGCTTGCTTCGTCTCTTGTGTCCTCGTAACAATAGCATTACCTTCCTTTGTTTCAATATTTACATCGTCAGGGATAGTAATCTCAATATTACCCATTGGACCAGTTATCACCGCTTTATTACCAGTAACTTCTATAGACACGCCATCTTCAATTTTTATTGGTACAATTCCTATTCTTGACATATTTACCAAACATTACAAATATATTCTCCACCAACTCCCTGAGATCTGGCCATAGCTCCAGTCATAAGCCCTTTAGAGGTACTGATGATCGATATACCACGACCATTTACAACAGGTTCAATCTCCTTTGAACTAACATATATCCTTTGCCCAGGTTTACTTACCCTCTGAAAGTTAACGACCTTAGGTTCTCCAGACTCACTATATTTTAAGGTTGCTTCAATTCCTCCCTCAACTTCCGTATATTTTTCAACAAATGTTTCCTTTACAAGAATATCTAAGATACTTCTAGACATCTTGTTATCATAAACCAATACAGTTTCTGAACCTCTTTCAACTGCATTTTTTAATCTTGTTAATGTATCTGATACTGTATCGTTTACCATCACTAATATATAAAAATTTACCAAACTGATTTTTTCACGCCAGGCAATTCACCTTCATGAGCTAAATTCCTAAAACAGATCCTACACAAACCGAAGTCTCTGAAATACGCTCTAGGACGGCCACAAACTTTACACCTATTATAGACTTTTGTCGAGTGTACTTTCTTTCTCTTATATCTTTTTTCTTGCTCAATCTTTGATTTCTTTGCCATCTTTCTTAAAAGGAAAACCGAATTTATCCAATAATAATTTAGAAGATCCACTATCTTTTGAATCCATGACAATAGTAACCTGAAGAGATCTGATCTTTTGTACTTTATTATGATCGATCTCAGGGAAAACAGTATGCTCTTCTATACCTAAGGAGTAATTTCCATCGTTATCAAAAGAAGTAACTGGTAAGCCTCTGAAATCTTTAGTCCTAGGTAATACAACATTTATTAATTTGTCAAAGAATTCCCACATATATTCACCTCTTAATGTAACATGAACACCTATATCCATATTCTCTCTTAATTTGAATGCTGAGACAGCTTTCTTTGATTTTGATACAACAGGTTTTTGTCCTGTGATCAATTCAAGGATCTCAACAACTTCATCAATAGCTGCCGAGTTTGTAACAGCTTCACCAACGCCAGAATTCACTACTATCTTTTTAATAGTAGGAGCTGCCATAAGATTACCTAACTTCAATTCGTCTACTATCTCCTGTCTTATTCTATTTTTATATTCCTCTTTTAATCTTGCCATCTCTATTTACTTTTTGATTTACTTTTTTTAGTTGTTTCTTTTGTTTTAGTTTCTTTTTTCTTACTTACTTTCTCAGTTACAGTCTTTACTTCATTGTTTGATTTAACAACATCGATACCTTTATTACTCTTAACAGACATCCTTCCTTTTTTACCATCTTTTGTAATTTCATATTTAACTCTTGTCGGCTTATTATCAGAAGGATCAACAAGCATTACTTTAGACATATGTAATGGTTTAGATATTGTAACTATTTCAGACTGTTTATTTTTCCCATCACCTTTAACATGCTTTTTATACATATTCAATCCCTCTACAATAAGCATCATATCTTTCTTAACAACCTTTACTACTTTGCCAGTTTTACCTGAATCTTTTCCGTATAATATTTTTACTGTATCATTTTTTCGAATTTTCATAGAACTTCAGGTGCCAAAGAAATTATCTTATCAAAACCTTTTTCTTTCAACTCTCTTGCAATAGGACCGAACACTCTTGTTCCTAAAGGATTCTTTTTTGCATCGATCAAAACACATGCATTATCATCAAATCTTATAAATGTACCGTCAGCTCTAGAACACTCTTTTTTACTCCTAACAATAACTGCTTTCTGTACTTCATGTCTTTTAATATTTGAATTTGGTAAAGCCTCAACAATTGCGACAGCAACGATCTCTCCTATATGAGCCCATTTCTTCTTGGAATATCCAGGCATACCAATCATCTTGGCTACTTTTCCTCCACTATTATCTGCAATTGTCATTTTAGTAAGTCTCTGTATCATATATATACTTTTCTTATTTATCTATTTTCCTAATTACTTCCCACCTAATATTCTTCGATAATGGTCGAGTTTCACCAATCTCTACAACATCTCCAACATTAAGATCTATCAATGTTCTAGCAAAGTACACTTTTCTTTTATATATAACTTTTTTATAAACGGGATGAGAAACAGGGTTCTCAACAAGCACTTTTACTGCTTTCTGCATACTTGTACTTTTAACCTCTCCAGTCATTACTTTTCGATTTTTTCTTTTTTCGTTAGATGACATTTATATGTCGTTAAATTTACGCTGAAGGATTGTATCAGTTACATCCTTCATAATCAACAATCATTTAAAATTCGGACCTTTCAACAAATTTCGTTTTAACTGAAATTTTATGAGAAGCAAGTCTAAATGCCTCTTTGGCAACATCTTCTTTAACTCCTGCGATCTCATACATTATTGTGCCTGGCTTTACTACAGCTACATAACCCTCAAGATCACCTTTACCAGCCTCCATTTTTGCATTTATTGGTTTAGATGTATAAGGCTTGCGTGGAAATATTTTGATCCAAACTTTTCCTTTTCTCTTCATATAGCCAACAATCGCTTTCCTTCCAGCTTCTATCTCATTTGAGTGGATCCAACCACATGCAACAGCTTTTAAGCCATATTCGCCAAAATCTACAGAGTTGTTTGCAGTCGCAACCCCGCCTCTTTTTCCTCTAAACTCTTTTCTATGTTTTGTTCTCTTTGGTTGCATAATAATCACCTTATAAATTCATATTTACTTAACATCAGGTTGATAAATCCAAACCTTGATACCAAATTTACCAAGATCAGCTGTCTCAGCGACCTTATTTGCATAATCAATATCAGCTCTCAATGTTTGGAGCGGAACAGGACCATCAGAATGCTTAATAGTTCTGGCTTGAGAAGCACCATTTATTCTTCCAGCTACCCATACTCTTATACCTTTAGCACCAGCAGCCTTTGCTTTTTCTATTGCATTCATTGCTAGTAATTTTGGAGGCATTCTTCTCAATAATCCAGATACAATCTCATCAGCAACAATACTTGCAGATATATCAGGCTTCCTAACTTCACTAATTTTCAATTCAAGATTTTTATCGAATTTCCTTTTCAGTAACTTAGTAAGATCTTCAATTCCGGAGCCACCTCTTCCAATTGCCACACCAGGTCTGGCAACAAAGGCTTCAACACTTAGCTTTCCTGCAGATCTTGTAATTTCAACTCTATCTACACCAGCAGAGAATAGTGTCTTACCAACTAATCCTCGAATCGCTAAATCCTCGTGTAGTTGATCAACATAGTCAGTACCTTGCTTGAACCACTTAGATTTCCAAGTTCTACTGATCCCTAACCTCATTGCGTTTGAATTGATTTTCTGTGACATGCTACTTAATCAAGGTAACTTCTAAATTTATATGTGATCTTCTTTTATTTAAACTTGATACTCTACCTCTTGATGCAAATCTTACTCTTTTATATGTTGGTGCCTCATCAACAGAAATATGAGATATCAACAATTGATCTGATCCAACATCGTATCTATCTTGTGCAGCTCCTGCTGCTGCATCAACAGCTTTTTTAACCATCAAAGCACCTTTTTTATTAACAAATCTCAACATATCCTGTGCTTCATTAGCTTTCATCCCTCTAACCATGTTTGTAACAAGTCTTAGCTTTAATGCTGATTGAGGTAAATTTTTCTCTTTAATTTTAATAACTATTTTTTCTTCTGCCATATCAATATTTATTAATTACTAATTATTCAAATCTTCCAGAACTACCGTATACTTTGGATAACTTACCCTTCTTCGCATGACCTTTAAACTTTCTTGTCAATGCAAATTCTCCTAATCTGTGACCTACCATCGATTCAATAACTAAAACTGGAACATTTTCTTTTCCATTATGAACTCCGAAAGTAAAGCCAACCATTTCAGGTGTTACTACAGAAGCTCTACTCCAAGTATTGATAGGGGACCTATTTCCCGAGTTTCGTGCTTGGTCTACCTTTTTCAATAACTTTTCATTTGTATACGGTCCCTTCTTTAATGATCTAGACATGCATAAATAACACTAATTTATTTTTTAGCAAATGGTCTTGTAACTGACCTTCTTCTTCTAATAATTAACTTCTCAGTTCTAGCATTCTTTCGAGTTCTAGTACCGACTCTATTACCCCACCTATCTTGAGCTGGACCACCAATTACTCCTTTACCTTCACCACCACCATGTGGATGCTCAGCTCTGTGCATAACCATACCTCTAACCACTGGTCTCCAACCTAGGTTCCTTCTTCTACCAGCCTTACCTAATTTTACATTCATATGATCTTCATTCCCGATCTGACCAATTGTAGCCATGCAACGACCGTGAACCAATCTAATCTCGCCAGATGGCATTTTCAATTGTACATATTTACCACTTGGATCAGGACCTTGAACAGTTATAAGTTGTCCAGCAGATCTTCCATAAACAGCACCTTTACCAGGTTCACTCTCTACACAGTTAACTTCTGTTCCAGAAGGAATACTTTTTAAGTGCATTGCATTTCCAACAAGTATATCCTCAGTTTCACCACTTATAATAAAAGAACCAGCTTTTAGACCTCGAGGTGAAATTATATATCTTTTATCACCATCTTCATACTGAACAAGAGCAAGATGAGCAGATCTATTTGGATCAAAATAAAATCCCATAACCTTACCTTTAACTCCATATTTATCTCTTTTTAGATCTATGATCCTAGATCTTCTCTTCATTCCTCCACCTCTATGTCTTACAGTGATCCTACCTTGATTGTTCCTACCATCAACTTTTCTTTTATGAACTGTTAGAGACTTTGGACCAGAATCTTTTTCAAGATGAGATCTAACCTCTAGTTGAGTCTTTCTTAATGTCGAAGTTGTTGGTTTAAATCTTTTTACAGCCATTTACTATAAATTAAAGAATTCATCTATTTTATCTCCCTTTTTAAGTGTAACTACTACCTTTTTATAATCGGAAGATCTTGTTTTAACATTGTTCTTCCAATTTGTCTTCATTTTTCCAGGTTTTATAACAGAATTCACACTTAGTACCTTTACCTTATATTTCTTCTCAATATCTTTTGCCAATTCAAGTTTGCTTAAACCTCTCTTACTCATAAATGTGTACTTATTTAGAGCATTTGCCAAAGCGTAACTCTTCTCAGATATTACTGGAGTTACTTTTATCTCTACATTTGTTTTTTCTATTTTTTTATTTGCCATTTGTATACCTTCCCTCTAATGCAGATAAAGAATCAACATCTATGAACAATTTCTTACCATACATAGCATCTATCACATTCACATCAGCAGGATCTCCAACATTTACGCCATCTAAATTCCTAACTCTCAAATAAGCTTCTTTATTGCTTGTAATAACGAAAGCACTCTTAATATCAGAAAAGAGATCCCTTGCAAAATTAGCACTATCTACAAAATAAACATCTCCTTTAGATAATCTATCAGATAAAACAGATGCCAAAGCCCCTAACTTCATTTTTCTATTTACACTCCTCTTCCAATTCCTTCCAGTTGGACCAAAAACCACACCACCACCTACCCAAATAGGTGACCTCGTAGAACCATGTCTTGCCCTACCTGTACCCTTTTGTCTCCAAGGTTTCTTACCACCACCGCTTACATCTCCACGATCTTTTGCTGAAGCATTTGAGCATCTTTGATTTGATCTGTAAACATTAACAACTTGGGAAACAAGATCTACATTTGGCTTTGCTGACCAAATACTCTCATTTAGAGTTACGGTTTTCTCTGTTTCTTTTAAATTTTTTCCTACAATTTTTACATTCATATTTTTATTCAATTACTTTTACTGTTACTACTGAACCCTTGTTACCAGGTACAGCTCCAGATATTAACAGATAATCACCCTTTATATCAACTATTTTCTTATTATTCACAGTCATTCTTTCTCCACCCATTCTTCCACCCATTCTTTTTCCTTTGAGGATCCTTCCTGGATCTGTACCAGCACCAATTGCACCAGGAGCTCTTTGTCTATCTGATTGTCCGTGTGTTCTACTACCTCCATGAAAACCCCATCTTTTTACTACTCCTGCGAAACCTTTTCCTTTTGATGTAGATACAACTGCTACTTTTCGACCCTTTAGATCATCTGTAAGAACGATCTTATCAGCTACTTTTACATCGTAATCACCTTTAACCCATACTCTATTAACAGGTATGACTTCAAGAGTCTTATATTTACCAGACAAGGCTTTATTAGGCTTTTTCAATTGTTTCCCAATACCAAGTTCCATTCCTTTTTCTGCAACATTAGAGATAACAGCACCCGATGTATCAAGTATTGTTACAGGTACAATCTTCTCGCCGTCATAAACTCTTGTCATTCCTTTTTTTATTCCAACAAGCACCTTCATTTCAAACTTTTCTTAATTAAAATTCGGTTCTAATCCCTAAGCACCTATATGCTCAGGAGCAAAATCGAACTTTCATCGAAGCTATTGAATAGCTATATCAACACCGGCTGGCATTTGCAAATGTTGCAAAGCCTCAATTGTCTTTGGTGTGGGCTCAATTATATCTATCAACCTCTTATGAGTCCTAACTTCAAAATGTTCAATTGAACTCTTATACACATGAGTAGATCTATTTACTGCATAAATTTTCTTTTTTGTTGGCAGAGGAATTGGACCAGCAACTTTTGCACCTGTTCCAATAGCTGTTTCAATTATGCTTTTAGCGGATCTATCAACAACTATCGAATCATAACCTCGTAGCTTAACTCGTATTTTTGCAGTAACTTGTGCCATATTCAAAGAGCCAATGTTAATTTAAAGATATATTGGGTGGGGTAAACCCCACCCAATAATTAACTAATACTAATTCATCATTTCTGTTACGACTCCATGTCCTACAGTTTGACCACCCTCTCGGATCGCAAACTTCATACCTTTTTCAATAACAACTGGAGCAATAAGAGATACTGTGAACTCTACATTGTTACCAGGCATTACCATTTCAACACCTTCTGGCAAAGTAACTTCACCAGTTACATCTGCAGTTCTTACATAGAACTGAGGTTTATAACCACTTACAAAAGGAGTATGTCTACCACCCTCTTCTTTGCTTAATACATATACTTGAGCTTTGAAATCTGTGTGAGTATTAACTGAACCAGGAGCAGCAATGATCTGTCCTCTCTCAACATCAGTTCGTTTGAAGCCTCTTAGTAAAATACCAGCATTATCTCCAGCTTCACCTTGAGTCATTGATTTATTGAACATCTCAACTCCAGTTACTGTAGTCTTTTGTGGTTTTCTACCCATTCCTAATACATCAACATCATCTCCTACCTTTATAACTCCTCTATCGATCCTTCCAGTTACAACAGTTCCTCTACCTTCAATTGAGAATACATCTTCAATAGGCATAAGGAATGGTTGATCAATAGGTCTCTCAGGAAGTGGAATGCTCTCATCAACTGTATCCATAAGTTTTCTACACTCATCAAGTGCAGCCTCTTCACCTTTTTCTGCTTTCAATGCATCGACCTCTACTACTGGAGAATTTGGATCATATCCATATTTTTCAAGAAGTTCTTGAACATCTACCTTGATAAGCTCCAAAATTTCTGCATCTGTCTCGCCGAATTTGTTAATACAAACAACAATATTCTGAACACCAACCTGTCTTGCAAGTAATAAGTGTTCTCTTGTCTGTGGCATTGCACCATCGGCAGATGAAACGACAAGTATTGCACCATCCATTTGTGCAGTACCAGTGATCATGTTCTTAATATAATCTTTATGTCCAGGACAGTCTACAATTGCGTAGTGTCTCTTTGGTGTTTGCACCTCTACATGAGCTACTGAAATTGTAATACTCTTTGCTCTTGATTCAGGGTCCTTATCAAGTTTATCGATCATAGCATCAGCATCTGTTGAGAATGCTCTTAAAACTCCTCTTAGTAAAGTTGTCTTTCCGTGATCTACATGACCGAGGGTACCAACATTCACATGAGGTAATGTTCTATCATATGTACCAGCCATTTTATAAATAAATACAAATTAATTATTTTCACACATTGTGATTATGCGTTTATACCAGATTTGGAGCTACATCTCCAGGATAAATACACAATCAAGAAATGTCGAAATGGATATTATCAGAAAGTATTGATGTGTGCAAGTATTTAATAACATTTTTTATAATATTTATGATTTTTATGATAATAAATTTTCAAAAACATGAGTTCTCGATAAAAAATAAAAAGAGGGGTGATCTTCACCCCTCTAATTAATAATCCATTCTTTAAGAATCATCGTTACTTTTCTGACCTTCCACTAGCAATCTCTTCTGCAATACTCCTAGGTACCTGA